>NC_020505.1:1800000-2100000 GCF_000310245.1 Candidatus Sulfuricurvum sp. RIFRC-1 | reverse complement strand
GATGTCTCACGAGGAGATCGCTTTCGTCGAAGAGCGGGTGAACTATCATATCTTCCATGCATTGGAAGGGATGACCCGTGAAATGAGCATCGACGAAGCGAAAAAAAGCGGGGCGAAAGCGCAATTCGGTGAAAAATACGGCGATACGGTACGCGTCGTCAATTTCGGAACGGCATCGGTCGAGTTCTGCGGCGGTATCCACGTCGATAACACGGCAACCATCGGGACGTTTGTCATCGTAAAAGAGAGCGGTGTCAGTGCAGGTGTTCGTCGTATCGAAGCAGTGTGCGGAAATGCCGCTTACAACCTCTTTAAAGCGAATCGACATTTACTCGAAGAAGTAGAAGCATCGGTTAAAAACCGCGATGTATTAGCAGGGATTGAGCGTCTTAAAGAGCAGGTTAAAACGCTCAAGTCTGAGATGTCGGTATTGGCGTCAAGCACTAAAGAAGAACTCTCCGTGAGTATGATGGGCAATACCGTAGTTGTTGTTGCCGAACTCACGGCAGGCGATATCAAAGAGCGGATTGATGAGTTTAAAAATGCGCATGAATCGGTTGCGGTGATCCTTTTCCAAATCAAAGACGATAAAGTCCTCCTCGCAGCAGGTGCCAAAAACACGACTGTTAAAGCAGGTGATTGGATCAAAACCATCGCACCGATCCTCGGCGGCGGTGGCGGCGGACGTCCTGATTTCGCTCAAGCGGGGGGAAAAGACGCTTCTAAACTCACAGAGGCCAAAGAGGCGGCATTGGCGTATGTAACGAAGGAACTCTCATAATGAAAGAGTTTTTAGTCGAAACATTTGCACATCATCGTACATTGATCGTTTTTTTACACGTTATCAGTGCGGTCGTTTGGGTAGGTGGGATGATTGCGATCCGTTTTGCGACTCACCAATCGCTTGCGCTCATTAGTGATCCGAAACTACGACTAGAACGTGCAGCCCATACGTTGAAACGTCTTTTTGCGATTGTGACGCCGTTCGTGATTGTTTTAATCGTAACTGCAGTGCTAATGGCGGTAGGACTCGGATTCCGTGCCGCAGCGATGGACCCAATGGGGAATGTGATTGATGAATATGCGATGAGTTTGTATAATACGATTCATATCAAAGAGGCGATTTGGCTTATTATGGCGTTGAATTTGGGTGCTATGATGTGGCGTCGAGCTAAAGCAGAAACAGCACTCAAAGAGGGAAATCTCGAAAAAGCCAAAGAGATGCTCGCTCTTATCGCACAATATATGGTTCCGGTGAATATCGTGTTGGGTATTACCGCTATCTTTATCGGTGTTGTATTAAGAAATGCGTATTAACGTCATTGCGGACTTGATCCGCAATCTTAGATCCTGAATCAAGTTCAGGATGACAAAGGGATTTAATGGTTCGTCTTGCCTCTTCTTCGATTACCCGCGCTGAACTTCTAAGAGCGGCAGGTATTCCGTTTCTTCAAGAGTCAGTCGATTTTGATGAAGACTCTATACTCGCCTCCTCTCCTAAAAACTTTGTTTACCAAGCGACACTCGGAAAATACCGCGTTAATTTAGAAAAGTTCGGTTGTAATGATTATCCTCTCCTTGTCGCCGATACGGTTGTAACGGCACACGGCAAGATTTTGCGCAAAGCCAAAGACGAAGCGGATGCGAGAGCGATCTTAGAGATGCAAAGCGGTTCGGATGTCGCTATTATTACCTGTATGATCTATAAAACTCCCCGTTTAGAATTAGTGGATATCTCTTCGACCCACTATTTTTTTGATGTTTTTGACTCCCAAAAAATTGAGGAATATCTGCACAGTGGTGAGTGGCGAGGTAAGGCGGGAGCGTGTATGGTGGAGGGATTCTGTAAACCTTATATTCGTGAAGTTCGAGGCTTCGAGAGTACGGCAATGGGATTGTCGGTTGAAGTCTTAAGAGCGTTTCTATAGGAGGATGCGATGAAATTACTATCCACAGTACTTGTAGGATTATTGTTGGTCGGATGTATCAAAACACCGGTGACCAACCGTACCCAGTTTATGATGATCTCTCCCGATCAAGAGATGGCTTTGGGTGCTACCGAGGCAAAGAAAGTCGTAGAAACCTCTAAAATCAGTACCGATAAAAAACTCCAAGAGCGGGTAAAACGAATCGGTGAGAAAATCGCTGCGGTAAGCGGACGGAGTGATTTTGCCTGGGAATTTACCGTGATCCAAGATGATACGCCTAATGCTTTTTGTCTGCCGGGAGGGAAAGTCTTTTTTTACACGGGGATTTTGAAAATTACCGAAAACGACGATCAAATCGCTACCGTGATGGGACATGAGATAGCCCATGCACTTGCCCGCCATGGGGCAGAGAGAATGTCGATGCAAAGTGCGAGCAATATCGGTGCACAGGTATTAGCCGCAGCGTTAAATGTTCCCGCACAATACCAAAACCTCTACGCTCAAGCGTACGGAGTAACTTCCCAAGTGGGACTTATCCTCCCTTACAGCCGGAAATTCGAGCATGAAGCCGATCAAATCGGGGTGTATTTGATGTACAAAGCGGGTTATAATCCCGCCCAAGCGCTCAAGTTTTGGGAAAATATGGGGCGTTTATCGAAAAGTTCTCAAAAGCCGCCCGCATTTCTCTCGACCCATCCGGCCGATGATGAACGTATCCGCGAGATTCGAGAATACATAGCACAGCTTCCCGCCACCCGATGAATAATCCCTACAAAAGCGAGCTTAATGCTCTGAAACGTTCCGGCCGTTACCGTGAACGTCATGTTCGTGATGCTTCACTCATCGATGCCGCATCGAACGATTATCTAGGGTTGGCGCATAAGAAAGAACTCCATAGAAAGGCGTGTGAAACTCTATCCCGCCACAGTGACCATGCGCCCAAAGCTTCGATGCTCGTAAACGGCTATCATCCTATTCATGCGGAATTTGAGTCAGCATTATGCGAAGCGAACGGTTTTGAATCGGGGATCGTTATGGGGAGCGGATTTAACGCCAATGTCGGATTGATCGAAGCGCTTGTCCGCAAAGGGGATGTACTGCTTATGGATGAGGAGTATCATGCCAGCGGTGTTGCGGGTGCGCGTATGTGTGAGGGTGAGGTGATCTTTTTCTCCCATAACGATGTAGCCGCGTTTGAATCAGAGCTTTTGCATGCACGGGGGAAACGGATTATTGTCGCGGTTGAGGGGATTTATTCGATGGGGGGTGACTGTGTGCCCCGAGAGATTATCGAACTCTCAATAGCACATGACGCCATTTTGATTTTGGATGAAGCGCACAGCAGCGGGGTAATCGGGGAACATCTGATGGGGATACTCGATTATTATACAATTGCACCGACACCATTGATGATTAAGATGGGGACACTGGGCAAAGCGTACGGAAGTTTCGGTGCTTATGTCCTCTCCTCACGTCATATCAGCGACTATCTCATTAACCGTGCCAAAAACGTGATTTATGCGACGGCTCCCTCGCTTTATGATACGGCGCTCGCCTATCATGCCCTGCAATTTATACAAACTCATACAGAAGAGCTGCGCGATCAAATAAGTACCCGTCAAAGGATTGTTAAAGCGATACTGGGACTTGAATGTGCTGGGTTGATTGTTCCGATTGTCATCGGGGATAATCGTGAAGTGATGCGGTTACAGGCGCAGCTCAAAAATGAGATGGGGACACACGTCGGGGCGATTCGGCAGCCAACGGTGAAAAAAGCGATCCTCCGCCTCATCGCACGCCTTGAAATGGATGAAGCGCATTTGGCTCAGGTGTGTGAGCGATTAACGCAGATTTGGGTAAAATAGCATCATGAATACGATTCGTATCGATCAGCTCAAAATCACTCACGCAGGTGACGTGCTGGTGGATATTGCATTTGAGATTCGGCGTTCATTGGCATTAGTGGGAGCAAGCGGAAGCGGTAAGTCGTTAACGCTTAAAGCTCTTTTGGGACTTTCGGATCCGGCATTGGACGTTTTGATTGAGAAACAGTGTGATTTTGAATGGCAGCGGGGCCAGAGTATCGCTTTGGTTCCCCAAAATCCGTTTACCGCGTTATCGCCGCTCACACGGATCAAAGATCAAATGTTTCTCCCAAAAGAGCAGAGTATTGGGTTATTTGCTCTGCTGGGTTTGGATGAATCGCTATTGGATCGGTTTCCTCCCGAACTCTCAGGAGGACAGCTTCAGAGGGTAGTGGTTGCAATCGCTTTAGGCTCGAATCCCAAGCTATTATTGCTGGATGAGCCGACAACGGCGTTGGACCCTGCTTCAAAAGAGGCTATGGTTGAATTGCTGAAAACATTGCAAGAAAAAATAGGCTTTAAGATGCTGTTTGTTACCCATGATATGGGGGTGGCATCGTCATTGTGCGAAGATATTTGCGTTTTGAGAGAGGGGCGCGTCATCGAACAAGGGAAAATCGATGAGATTACGCGTGAGCCCAAAGAGAAATATACCCAAGCGTTAATCGACGCTGAATTTAAAACCAGGGAATTTAGAAATTGATCAACTCCTATGAAGAAGTACCGCTAAGGGTGAGAATGAAAAAATATTTTATGATTACAATCGCGTTTGTTGTGATGATTCCGATCGTTTTTTTAGGGTATCTTATTTACTCGTTTGAATACGAAACTCAAAAACTGATTCAGTATCAACCGCGTCTAACGACCGAAGTGTACGATCGTAACGGAAATAAAATTGCCAACCTTTTTAGCGATGAACACCGCTATTACGTCTCGTATGAAAACATTCCTCCGCGTCTTATTGAGGCACTTTTGGCAATCGAAGATACGATGTTTTTTGAACATCACGGGGTGAATCCTGATGCAGTTATGCGTGCGATCATCAAAGACGTGAGTGCCGGAAAGCTCAAAGAGGGGGCGAGTACCATCACGCAGCAGTTGGTTAAAAATACCCTTTTGACCCGTGAGAAGAAATTCTCCCGTAAATTCAAAGAGGTTCTCTACTCGATCCGTATTGAGCAAGAGTTGAGCAAAGAACAAATTTTAGAGCGTTATTTCAATGAAATCTATTTAGGGCACGGATACTACGGAATTAAAACGGCAGCGGATGGCTATTTCCGCAAACCGCTTAAAGATCTCAGTCTAAAAGAGATCGCAATGCTGGTCGGTCTTCCGAAAGCTCCGAATTTCTATTCTCCGACCCGAAACTATGAGCTCTCTCTCGGACGGGCCAACCGTGTTATCGGGCGTATGTATGAGTTGGGATGGATCGATCAAGCCACCTATGAAAAAGCGACACAGGAACGACCGAAAGTTTATAACGATACCCTCAGCAAAAACTCGGGCCCCTACATTATCGATGAGGTAATGCGTCAACTCGGTGATGCGTTTCCCGATATCCGCAGCGGCGGCTACAAGATTTACACCACCATCGATATGAGACTTCAAGAATCGGGGTACAAAGCCCTTCAATCGGGTCGTGATGAGATTTTAAAACGGGCACAGGAAGCGGGAGATTTGGATGAGAATATGCAGCGTCAGCTCAACGGTGCCCTTATCAGTCTTGATCCCCGTAACGGAGAGATTTTAGCGATGGTTGGGGGGTATGATTATTCACTCAGCCCTTTCAACCGTGTAACGCAGGCAAAGCGCCAACCGGGTTCGGCATTTAAACCGTTTATTTATCAAGTAGCATTGGACAGTGGAATGTCCCCCTCTTCTATGGTTCCCGACATCGCACGTACTTATACCTATGCGGGTGATGACGGTGAGGAAAAAACGTGGCAGCCGAAAAACTATAAAAATGAGTATAAAGGGATGGTTACGATCCGTAATGCCCTGACCCATTCTCGTAACCTTGCAACGATTAATATGGTCAGTGATATGGGATTTCAAAAAGTGGTAGAGGGGCTTAGACGTTACGGTATTACCGAAAACCTTCCACCCGATCTCTCGATTGCATTGGGAACAATCTCTATTTCCCCTATCGATTTGGCGAAATACTATACGATGTTTTCGAGCGGAGGAGCTTTGACCAATCCTATGTTGATACGTCAGGTCATTACTCCAAAAGGGGAGACGATCCGATATGAAAACAAAAGCCGTCAAGTCAATACCCCTGAACAAATCTATCTGATGACCTCTATTTTAAAAGATGTTGTCAGTCACGGTACGGGGACCACAGCCCGTGTCGGAGGGATGGAGATTGCCGGTAAAACCGGAACGACCAATAATAACGTCGATGCGTGGTTTGTAGGATATTCACCGACCGTAGAGACGGTTGTTTGGTTCGGAAATGATAACAATACGCCGATGCGCCGCAGTGAAACCGGTGGACGGGCAGCCGGTCCGGTTTTCCGCTATTATTATGAAGATATGTTACGTATTTATCCAAATACCAAACGCTACTTTGACCTTCCGGCAGGGGTTTACCGTGCACCGGTTAATGACGCAAACGGTACTGAAGAGTATACTGACACGTCAATGGCACCGGATACTACGCAAGAACAAGGGCCGAAAACCGAAGAAAAACTATTGTTTTAATCCGTATAAAACTTTCTTAAGGGGAATTTTTCTACAATTCCCCTCTCAACATTGGGGTGTCGCCAAGCGGTAAGGCAACTGGTTTTGGTCCAGTCATTCGGGGGTTCGAATCCCTCCTCCCCATCCACACTCAGCTTCTTTTCTATTTTTGTTTTTTTGTTGCTAACGAGAGATAAAACCAAACACTTCCACCGACAATGATCAACATAACCGGAGCCAAATACGGTTTATCCGCCACAATTTTATACCCTTCGATCAAGGCCCCGCCGAAAAGATAGCTTCCCCCACCGACAATAACTGCCCAAATGGCTGCACCCAGTGCGTTATAGCCGCTGAATTTCCAAAAATCGTATTTGGTTAACCCGACAGCGATAGGGACAAGCGTCTTGAGCCCATATATGAATTTTTTAATGATAATGATCCATGAGCCGTGTTTTTTGAGAAGAAGATGGGAAAATGCGAGTTTACGGCGATGTTTTCTAAAATATTCCATCATCTCTTTTTTGTGATATCGGGACATGTAAAACATGAGTGAATCGCCGATGAAGTTTGCACTAAAAGCGATTGCAATGGAGAGAGACAGATCCATTTTTCCCATAAAACTGAGAACTCCCGCACCCAATAAGGCGACAAACCCCCCGCCAAGGGAATAGAGAAAGAGTACAATGTAGCCGTACGTCGAGAGGTTGTTTAACATATCATCCATTTGATTTTTAACGCCACAGGAGTAAAACCCCTGTGTCTACGCTAACGCTGAGCTTCTTTAGGCAGGAAGCCCACGCGCAGTGAACCGCGCTTTCTCCTTTTTAATTTTTATAGTTTCCGTATCTTTGCTATTTCATCGCGTAAACGCGCTGCTTCTTCGAATTCCAGTTTTTTAGCCGCTTCTCTCATCTTGAGATTCAGCTCTTCGATCAGTTTTTTACGTTCTGCCGCAGGGAGGGTTTTCGCTTTTTTAGAGCGATTGTATAAATCACCTACATCTTCGAGTTTAAGATTCTCATCAAGGGAGCGCTTGGTTGTTGTCGGCGTAATGCCGTGTTTGGTATTGTACGCTTCTTGGATTGCACGGCGTTTGGTCGTGGTCGCGATAGCGCGTTCCATCGATCCGGTGATCTTTTGGGCGTACAGGATGACCCGCCCGTGTTCATTCCGCGCGGCGCGTCCGATGGTTTGAATCAGTGCTGTTTCAGAACGCAGGAAACCTTCTTTATCGGCATCTAAAATAGCGACGAGGCTTACTTCCGGTAAATCCAACCCTTCTCGTAGGAGATTGATCCCGATGAGAACGTCAAAATCGCCGACACGGAGACCTCGGATGATCTGATTGCGCTCGATGGCGTCGATCTCGGAGTGCATATACTGCACTTTGATCCCCAAATCGGCGAGGTATTTGGTGAGGGCTTCGGCCATTTTTTTGGTGAGTACGGTGACGAGAACCCGATCTCCGAGCGCGACCGTTTTTTTGATCTCATCGTGTAGATCTTCTACCTGATTTTCACTCGGCTTGATGGTGATGATCGGGTCGAGCAATCCGGTCGGACGGATAATCTGGTGGGCGATGGTGGTACTGATCTCGATCTCTTGCGCGGCAGGGGTAGCGGAGACAAACATATAGTGAGGCGCTTTGTGCATAAACTCATCGATCATCAGGGGGCGGTTGTCGAGTGCACTGGGAAGGCGGAAACCGTAATCGACGAGAACCTCTTTGCGGCTCCGATCTCCCGCAAACATCCCCCGAAACTGCGGGAGACTCACATGGCTCTCATCGACGATAATGAGAAATTTATCGTGATGCAGAGTGAAATAGTCTAGTAGGGTATAGGGGGCTTCTCCGGGCAATTTATCGGTGAGATGGCGGGAGTAGTTTTCGATCCCCTTACACATCCCTGTCGCCTGAAGCATTTCGAGGTCGAATTCGCATCGCTGTTTGAGACGCTGCATTTCGACAATCTTGCCTTGCTTGTCCAATTCACTAAGGCGTTCTCCCAACTCATCTTCGATCCGCTTGATCGCACGGGAGAGTTTCTCTTGCCCTACGGCAAACTGGCTGGTGGCATAGATCGTCACACTCTCTTGTTTTTCGGTCATCGTGTTACTGAGGGGTTCAAAAAACGTCATACGTTCCACTTCGTCCCCGAAAAATTCGATACGCACCGCCTGATCCTGCCAGTAGGGGGGATAGATATCGACCACTTCCCCGTTGACCCGAAAGTGCCCGCCGTCAAAATAGGTGTCATTACGGGCATACCCCATTTCAACGAGGCGAAGAAGGAGCTTTTTTTGGTTGATTTCATCTCCGATAGCGATAACCTGTACCATCTTCTCATACTCTTCGGGATCACCCAACCCATAGTTGGCAGAGACGGAAGCGACAACGATAACGTCATCATAGCTGAGGAGATTGGCGGTGGCAGAGAGTCGCAGACGCTCCAGCTCATCATTGATCGAGCTGTCTTTTTCAATAAACAAATCTTGTCTTGGGATGTAGGCTTCGGGCTGATAATAATCGTAGTAACTGATGAAATATTCGACATGGTTTTCGGGAAAAAACGAGCGAAACTCACTGTAGAGCTGTGCCGCTAAGGTCTTATTGTGGGTCATGATAATCGTCGGAAGTTGAACACTCTCGATCACTTTGGCCATCGTGTAGGTTTTGCCGCTACCGGTTACCCCTTCAAGGGATACATAGCGCTCACCGCGTTTTATACCGGAAGAGAGTGCTTCGATGGCAACAGGCTGATCACCGGCAGCTTGATAAGGGGTATGGACTTTAAAAATCGGCAATGAATGACCCTGTGATAAAGATTTGAAATTATAGCGGAAATGCGGTTTCCTGTTTTGGATAAGTACGTATGGGCTGTTAAGATTTTAATTAATATCGGATTTGGCTAATGCTTTTGGAAGTTCGATCCAAAGGGCTTTCAAAGAGAGATCAAGATCATAGATAAATAAAAAAAGTGAAACTATCAAGCTAATGATACTGGAAATAAACAAGATGATGAGGATATAGGTCACATTAAAATGATACAAAGCAGATCCAAATAGACCGATGATAATAAACGAAACCAATAAAACGCTTAGTACGGCCAGAAAATTGCTGCTTCTGATCACTTTTGCTCTGAGGGTAAGTATTTTAAGTTCCAATAAAATACGCTCTTGATCTGTGCTCGAAGAACTACGATGCTCAACCGAGAGTTGACGTGTTCTATCGACGATACGTCCGAAACGGTTGGTAAGACTTAAAATAATTAAGCCGATTCCGGAAATAAGGATGACAGGGCCGATCGACAACTGTAATGTTCCGATAAGATCAGTTAGTAACATCAAACACCCTCTCAAGGCAATTTTTTTAGCATTGATAAATTATAGCGGATTATCCGATCTGAAAACATCTCATGATGAGTGTAGGGTATTTTTTTCGTCGATGATTTACTCAAATTTGAGACCTCCGCAGTGATACTGAGCGAAACTGTGTTAAAATTATGTTAAAGACTATCACCCAAGGTTAATCATGCTATTTAATCCCACCCCATTGGAAAAATTGACCACGCTTATTACCGATTTGCTCGAAAAGCAATCTGCACTGAAAACGGAAGTTGAAACGCTTCGGACTGAAAGTGCTTCGATTCGAGGCAATGAACAAAGTAAAGAGGGTGAGATCCATCGCCTAAGTGCGGCACTTGCCGCAAAAGATGAAGAGATTAAAATGTATGCCGATGAACTAGCCGCAAAAGATGCTGAAATCGAAGCAATCGTCTCTAAAATCGAAAGCTTGCTTGGATGAAGACCAAAGTAACCCTCACCCTCAATGCCAAACGCTACGACATTGATGTGGAGGAGGATTTTGCCCGTTTTTTGACCGAGCAGATGAAGCAGGATTTTGAGTTTCACGGTAACAATGATCTCAAACTTCTCCTTCAAGCCTATGTCCGTAAAAATTTTGCCCTTTATGAACAAGAGAAACAAACTCTTGCTTTAATCGATCGTCTTCAAAATCTTTAATTACCTCCACAATCGCTTCACAATAACTTTTTATACTGCTCTCATCAAAAGAGAATCTCGAAAGAGAAACTCTGAAAAAGGAGTTTAGGATGAATAAGTTACTCTCAATCTTGTTAATCGCGGCACTTAGTGCTTCAGTTGCTTCAGCAGACGCTAAAGCGGGTCAAAAAGCGTATCTTAAAACGCTTAAAGCGAAATTCAATATGAACGGAACCAAGTTTGCGGCTGAGCACACGGTTGCCGAATGGGAAGAGCTTTTTGCGAATGATGCAAAAGGGTTTATCAAAGAGTACAGTGAGCGTTTTCCGACTTCGGTTCCGGTTTTGACGAATCCCGATATGAAGGATAAACTCCAAGATATCGGTGATTTTGCGAAAGAGTACGGCTCTGATAGTGGAAACGTTCCGAGTTGCGGATAAGTCAATAGTCTCTTCGTTCGTGGTGAGCGTGTCGAACCATGAACGTTTAAAAAATCACCCTTCGACTGGCTCAGGGCGAATGGGATTAGTAAATAAAAAGGATTTATTATGAAAACGTTAATTGCAATCTTAGGTTTGACTGCTATGTTGAGCGCTGCGGATGGCGGTGCTTTGTTTCAAAAATGTGCAGCTTGTCACGGTCTCAAAGGTGAAAAAGCGGCTTTGGGCAAATCCGAAGTGATAGCGGGATGGAGTTCAGCCAAAACGTTTGATGCTCTTAAAGGGTACAAAGCCGGAACCCGCAATACCAAAGGTATGGGCGCGTTGATGAAAGGGCAAACCGCAACGTTGAGCGATGGTGATATGAAAGTGCTTGCTGATTATGTCGCAGGGTTGAAATAAGAGACAGCTATCTCAACGGAATCGTTATATACACACGGACGAGGGTATCTTTATTCCACGGTAGAATAGGGGGGAAACCCACTTTTTGATAGGGATTGAGATTGTAGCGGGTATGTTCGGCGCTTATATTGAGCCCGCTCCCTTTAAGCCATTGGGCTGAATCATAGCTCAAAATCAGCTCATACTGATTTTCGAGCCATTGATTCGTATCTCTCCATTGTTGGATTCGAGTATAAGCCTTCATTTTTCTATTTAGTTTGACTTCGCTATCCGCTATAAACGTGTAGGCAGCTGTTTCATGCTGAAAATCATCTGGATCATAACCGAATACGCTAGGCACATCGTCATCAATTTCTAAAAAGTAATACCCCGCTAAGATTTTTAGCTCAAACATCATGGCAGATGTGGTGTAGTCTGTTCCAATACCGGCAAAGAGTTTGGACTGTTTTTCAACGCCGCTGAGTGTATTTAATTTTCCATCAAAGCTGATCAGCCAGTCTGTCCCGATGTTGGTGGTTAGCGGATAAAGCTCCCTTTTGATTTGAATATTCGTTTTATACCAAATAGGTTCATAATCGGGATCTATTTTGTCTCTATCATGCACAAAGAAAACAGTAAAATCACCCTTTAGGAGAACTCCTGACTCGCTTATGGCTTCGCCGGCGATACCTATACCCATATCGACACCAAAACTATGGGAGTTTTGTTGAGTGACGATAAAATCATGTATACCGTATGTAAGCATCCAATCCGCACCTTTGAGGGTAGGTACGATAGCGGTGAATACCAATACTGAAAATACCAATTTTTTAATAAAATTTATCATGATCATCAATGGTTATCTTTCCATTCGACGCAAATCTTCGTCCCTATTTTCTCTTCCGATTCAATCGCAATGTTCAAATTATACTCATTCGCGATCATCGCCACGATATTCAGCCCGATTCCAAATCCTCCGACACTTTTATCCGCCCGTGTATAGCGTTCAAATACACGATCGATCATCTCTGAGGGGATTCCGATTCCGTTATCTTCGATGCACAAGCTGCCGTGCATGAGATGAATGGCGATATGTCCCTCCATTTTGTTGTATTTGATCGCATTGGAGAGGAGATTATCGATGAGGCGGGTTGCTTTGGTGGTATCGATGAAAAGGGTGATTGATGGATCGATTCGGAGGGTGAGGGCAATCTTTTTTTGTTCGATTCGATGACGGAAATATTCGATTCGTTCATGCAAGAGGTGAGAAAGATCGAGTGTTGTATTCTCAACGGCCAAATCGTGGTTGAGGATGAGGTAGGTGAGATCATCATACAACGTTGAGATCGTTCGGGAGGCGATTTCAATCCGTTTCAGCTTTTTTGCCGCCGATAGCGGTAGTTCGGAATCTTGAAGCGCTTCGATATTCGTGAGGATTGCACTGACGGGGGTATTGAGCTCATGGGTGGTGTCTTTGATAAAATCATCGAGCAGAGCAATCGCTTCATTCATGGGGCGTAAAAACATCCGTGAGAGACTAAACCCGATAACTCCGAGGATCAAAAATAAGATCGAGCCGAAGAGCAGTGAATTAACGAGGGCCTGATGTCGCCACAGTTCATCATCACGGGTTTCAAACACCAGATAGTATTCTCCTAAACCGTAAGGGGATAGGGCGATGATGAGATGAATATACCCTTTGTGAAGGGCGATATTTTCACTGAAATCATAATGTTTTTGGTGCAAATTTCCGACAAGAAGGTCTTTGTCATATCCGTAGAGGGCGGTTTTATAGGCGAGGTCGGTCGGAAACGTTTTGAGATCATGGCCGCTTTCAAGCCATGTTTTTAATCGTGGAACGTACCCCTCACTCTCCAATTGCATCGCAAGACGGTGGGACGAGAGCATCTGAGCTTTCATCGATTCATAATGCAGTATTGCCATCAATGCCAAGATAAGGGTACTCATTACTCCATAGAGGGCTAAAAAACTCCTAAGGGTACGGTATTTAGCGAAATTGATACCCGAGGCGCTTGTGGCTGACAATGGAATCCTTTCCGAGAAGTTTACGCAGCGTCTTGATGTAGGTACGGAGGCTTCCGTCACTCGGAGTCTCATCATAATCCCACAGATGTTCCATGATCATTTCATGGGTGAGAAGCTCGTTGCGGTGCTGAATAAAGAGTTTGAGCAGTTTGTGTTCTTTGAGATGGAGATTTTGAATTTCTCCGTTGATGCTCAATAGTTGGTTGTCGATGTCGTAGGTAATACCATCCGATAATGAGAGGGCATCGGTAGGATTATGGTAGAAATTGCGCTTTAAGATCGTTTGAATCCGCAGCAGCAGCTCTTTGAGGGCGAAAGGTTTACGGATATAATCATCCCCGCCGCTCTCGAACCCCTCTTCGACGTCACTCATCGCATTGCGAGAGGTGATAAAAATAGCGGGAGTGGAGTTCCCCTCTTTACGACTTGCTTTAAGGAGAGAGAACCCATCCCCTCCGGGGACATTGACATCGAGGAGTAATAGATCAAATTTCTGCTCATAAAGGAGATCTTCGGCGGAAGAGGCATCATAAGCACATTGGACGCTGAACCCTTGCTCTTCGAGGTATTCGCTGACACCTTCAGAGAGATTCGGATCGTCTTCGAGGAGGAGAAGAGAAGCTTTAATCATGAGAGGAAAATCCCGAAACCGATAAATAAGATCAATGAAAATACGGCAGCAATAAGCGCATAGGGGAGTTGGGTGCGGGTATGTTCCTGAACACTGCATCCGCTTGCCATCGCCGAGATGATCGTCGTATCTGAGATAGGAGAGCAGTGATCGCCGAATACCCCTCCCGATATTACCGCTCCCATAGCAAGGGCAACCGGTGCATCAAGTCCAACTGCCAAGGGAACCGCGATCGGGAGCATAATACTAAAGGTTCCCCAGCTCGTCCCCGTCGCAAACGCAATAATCGCCGCTAAAACAAATATTGCTCCGGCTAGATAGGCCGAGGGGAGATAATCACCGATAAAAGAGGCGAGGTATTGTCCTACCTCCATATCGGAGCTGACTCCTCCGATGGCAAAAGCAAAAAGGAGAATCATGGCGATCGGGGTCATGGTGCGTGCTCCAGCCATGGCAGAAGCGAAAAATTCCGTGGTAGTAAGCGCATTTTTAAATCGATAATACCCCCACATCAAAGCTAAGGTTATGAGCAGGGTATAAAAAATAGAGGTAGAGCCTGAGCCTTTAAATATATCTCCCCCTCCGGTAATGAGCATGAGAACGATTACCCCTCCTATCATCCATACCATCGGCCATAAAAAGAGGCCGAGGTCTCCTTTGGCATCCTCGCATTCGATCTCTGGAGGGATAATAGCGGCATGACGCATAGGACCTATATCGATCTCATACCATATTGCGATAAACGTAACAATAAGTGCCATGAACGCATAAAAATTAAAAGCGATCGATTGAACCAGCCAAGTAGCGCTTTCACCCGCGATCAGGCCTGCTGTAATTTGCCCCCCGATAAGACCGAGCAGCAGTGCTCCCCATCCGTTCAGGGGGATGAGTGAACACACCGGTGCGGAGGTAGAATCGCAAACGAATGCCAGTTTGGCACGTGAAATACCGTGACGGTCGCAAAAGGGCCGGCCGATGGCTCCGGCGACAAGTGAAGTGATAGAAGATTCGATAAAAACGACGATACCGGCAATAAAGCTCGGCATCAGAGCGCCCCGTTTGCTTTTGACCCATGAACGCTTTACACTCAGTTCATGGACCAGCCCGTTGACTCCGCCGCTACGCTCGATGAGAGCCATAACGGAACCGACCATGATCGCAAAAGCGAGGGTTTTAAGAACCCACCCTTCACTGAGCAGGGCACCAAAACGCTCTAATGTCAGAAAAACAGCATTGAGAGGGTGAAAATCAGCAATAATAACTTCACCTACGATCACGGCCATAGCCAATGCGATAAATACAGAACGGCTAAAAAAAGCAAGGAAGATGGCAATAAGCGGAGGGAGTAACCCTAAAATTCCATATTCTATTTTAAATCCTTTTAAACGCCATCGGAATACATCCCGACGGCTACTCTATCGGCGGTATGCCCAAGACTATTAGCGGTTACAATATCATTTGAAGCCGCATAATACCGGCACGGTCGAATTGCTCTTTGTAGTATTCACTCCGTTTTTCATCGATCACAGTAAACCCGAGTTTTTTATAAATCATCTCGGTTTCAACGGAACCGATCTCGACGGAGGTTTGAACTTTTCGGTACCCTTTGAGACGTGCAGTGAGCATACTTTTTCCGATGAGTTCTTTAAAAGCGTCAAAACTTTTAAATTCGGGTTTAATCAGCATAAAATCCAATACAAAGGTTTTATTGTCCACTTCACCCTCACACAGCAAATAGGCTGCGATCCGTTCGTGATAGGTTTCATCAAACCCGATCTCTTCGAGTGCTTTGGAAAAGATTTCATGGGTTGCAATACGGGGTTCATATCCGCAAATTGTTCCAACGGTTGTCCCTCCGACAGCAGCGATAAAAAAATTCGAAAAATGGCAATAGCTTTTGGTCGTAGTCAGGGATAGATTTTTCAGATGTTTGAGGAGGAGATCATTGTCTGAGGTATTGAACACCAGATCAAATAACCCGATTCTCTTCCCTCCCCGTGAACTCTCCAGTAATGCTTGAGCAATGATGTCAATATCCGCCTCGGATGCTTTACGAACCGTAATACTCATCAAGTGCCTCACTCTGCCAAATTTTCTATATGCTATACTACCTAACTTTAAAATAAACTAAGAACGATGATATGTTGAAAATAATTTTTACCCTCTTCCTTTCCTGTGCGCTCTCTGCGCTCTTTGCATCGCAGCAACTTATAGTTGTTCTTACACCGGAGCTAAACGCGACCAGCGCTTCCTTGCAGAGGTATGAAAAGCAAAATATGTGGGTTAAAATCGGAGATAAAATCCCCGTTACTTTAGGTCGAAGCGGTTTAGGATACGTTGCATTCAAAGAACCGCTCAAGAATGAGGGAGACGGCAGATCACCTGCCGGTTTATTTCCCATAACATCGACTTTCGGGTACGACCACAATACGACGTTTAAACTTCCTTATTGGCATGCGGATGAAAATCTCTACTGTGTGGATGACGTCAATGATTCGCGCTATAACAAAATCCTCCGTATTTATGACAAAAGTGCTCTCCCCTCCAGTTATGAAGTGATGCGCCGGAGTGATGGTGTTTATCGCTACGGTGCAGTCATCGGGTATAACGCATCGGCTCAGCGCGGCCGGGGTTCGTGTATCTTTATCCATCTTAACAAAAGTAATAAAGCTCCTACATCGGGATGTACGGCAATGGATGAGGTTCCTCTGAGAACAGTATTAGAGTGGTTGGATGGAGCTAAAAAACCGCATATTTTACAAATAGTGAAAAGTGAGTGCGACAAATACAGAGAAGAGTTTCGTGGGATCGCGTGTGAGTGATGTCACTCCCACGAAGGCGGGAATGACGAGAGTGGTGAATCAGTTATTAACGACATCTACTTTAGGTGTTTTAGTGGTAGAAGCCGGCAACATCGGATAAACAACGGTCGGTTTTTTACCCTCTAGCGCTTTTAAGAAGGTTTCGATCTCTTCCGTCTCTTTATCGCTTAAATCAACACCGAGTTGGATACGACCCATCTCTTTGATTGCCTCAGGGAGAGTTGCGATTTGACCGTTGTGAAAATAGGGAGCAGTTTCGGTAACGTTACGGAGTGTCGGTACACGTACCATTCCATTTTTGTCTCCTTTGAAATCTCCGACGTTCATGTGTTTATACGGAGCCACAGCACCGAATGCCTGCATTGTTCCACCCAAAGCGATATCGTTGTGACACGTTGCACACCCTTTGTCGATAAAGGTTTTAAGCCCTTTTTGCTCCGCTTTGCTCAACGCATTTTTCTTACCGTTTAGGAAATTATCGTAACGAGAAGGGGTAACAAGAGTACGCTCGAATACCGCAATCGTGTCCGCTACTTTGGCAAAATCAATTTTGACCTCTTTACCGTACGCTTTTTTGAATGCAGTGACATACGCCGGAATAGAGTTGACGACACCCTCTACGAACTCTTTCGGCGCTGCCATCTCCGGTCCTGCTTGGATTGGTCCTTGAGCCTGGTCTTCGAGGTGAGGGGACCGTCCATCCCAGAACTGTTGGCTATAAAATACGGCGTTATAAACGGTTGGTGAGCTTAAATGATGGGGATTGGAAGTCCATTTATGCCCGATCGCTGAAGCCATTCCGTCACTTCCGCCGGTTGCAAGGTTGTGACAGGTGTTACAGCTGATTAAACCGCTTTTGGAGAGGCGCGGTTCAAAATAGAGCATTTTCCCAAGTTCAACTTTTGCGGCGGTTGTAGGATTTTTAGAGTTCGAAGTGAGCTTTTCAATCGCTTTTTGGTTTGCGGGGATCGGTTTTAAACCTGCATTTTTAGCCTCATCAGTCAGTGAAGCACCCATTATGCTCGAAGCGAGAAGGGCAGAGATTAGTAATGATTTCATAGTGAATCCTTGTCTTTTATGGATTAGAATGAAAATTCTAGCACAGATTAGCTAAAGGAAAATTTTTATCCTCTGGCCAATTCCAACTCTTGCATGACTGTAGAGCGTTTGGTGTGTTCCAGCCGTCGGCATGCCGATTCAAAGGCTCCCGATTCTCCAATCACGATACATTGTTCTTTTGCCCGTGTGAGCGCAGTGTAGAGAAGTTTGGTATTAAGCATGATATGATGTGAAAAACTCATAACCATTACGACGGTATTGTATTCCATCCCTTGTACCTTATGGACGCTCAGGGCATAGGATAGACTCAGGTAATCGCTTATCTGCTCATATTTGTATTGTACGATCACCTCTTCATTGGGATAATAGACATACGCAATCTCATCCTCATCATCGAGTCGAAAGATGAGTCCGCACATGCCGTTAAAGATACGGCGTTCGGTTGCCTCTATCCCCTCTTTGAACTCTTCGGGGGTGGTTGATGGGAGGTTTTCATTTTTGGTATGGACCACTTTGTCCATGAGCCGAAATTCCCCTTTAAAGGTTTTGACCTTTTTTTTGGGATTGGGATTGAAATACTCTTGGAGGAGGAGATTGAGATTATCCACCCCCAGCGTATTTCCCCGCATCGGAGAGATCACCTGAAAGGCGCTGAGATATTCGCGGATTTGTTTGGCTTGGAGTTTTTCACGCGACTGCGGGAGATATTGAAGGGTTACATCGGCAATAGCGGCGAGGATATTATGGGCGTGTGTTTTGAGTACATCATCAAACTCATGGGCACTAAGAGAATTTTTGAGGGCATAGCGGTTGGGGATATCAACGTTTAAGAACGTGAAATCTTCATAACTTTCCCGATATTGCGGAATGATTCCTCTGCGAATATCATTGGCAATCAGCGCGATCGCCTGCTCCTCTCTTTGGCGAAAAATTTGGGTGAGCATAACGGTCGGGGCAAGATTCAGAGCAATCGCATCACTGAGTGGACTTCCCGCACCGATCGGGGGAAGCTGGGCATCATCGCCCACGATGATAACGGTCGCATCACGTTCAATTTTGGCTATTAATCTGGCAAAAAGGAACGAGTTTATCATCGAGGCTTCATCGATCAGGATCACTTTATAGGGCATGGTGTCGTGTGCTTCAAATCGAACGAGGAGGCTTTGGATCGTGGCACTTTGATAGCCGCTTCGTTCGCGTATCCGCTGGGAAGCGATACCGCTTAGTGCGCAGGTCATAATCAGACTCGGTTCATGCCGTGTTGATAGAAGATCGAGGAGCGCTTTGGCAGTCGTACTTTTCCCTGTTCCTGCGTAACCGACGAGGAAAATGAGTCCCGTTCCACGATTAATGAGTTCCAATGCCTTGTATTGTTGTTCTCCGAGTGTGAGTGAATGGGTTTCACAAAATATTTTCAAATCATCCGTGAGAGGTTCGCGAGTATTTTTGCCTCGGCGTTTAAATTGCTCTATCAAGAGTGTTTCGGCTTCATAAATTCGGGTTGGAGAGAGCTTTAGGCTCGGCAGAAGGGTAATGCTCCCCTCTCGTAGGCGATCTTCAAGCGCTTCGTCATATCGATCCTGTACGTCGAGTGCCAAGAGCAGATTGAGCCGATCAAACAAAGCGTGCCGATCGATACAGCTGTTCCCCTCTTGGTCGCAGTATTCGCTGAGGGTATATTCCATCGCTGCACCGATTCGGCGGTCATCATCACGTTTGACCCCCATGTTCAGGGCAATTTCATCGGCTTTTTTAAATCCGATTCCGCTAATACGCATCAGGCCGTAAGGGTTGTTTTTAATCGCTTCGATCGGATCTTTCACCTCCCTCAAAGCTCCGGAAATGAGTCGAAGCAAGGCCGGAGTAACACCGAATGGGGCCAAAAATTCTCCCAAAAGACGCATAGAGCGAAACTGCTTCCATCCGTTTGAGAGTTTGGCAAGACGTTTTTCATTCATCCCTTTGATCTCATTAAGCCGATCAATATCATTATCGAGAATATCGATCAAACCTTCATTCCCGTAGCGTTCGATCAGCTCTGCGGTGAGTTTTTTGGTAAAACCTTTGACAACACGATTGAGAAAAAAGAAGAGTTCATTTTGATTGACAACGAGAGAATGGGCTTTAAAGGTTCGTCCGTATTGAGAATGTTCTTCCCATAACCCTTTGAGGGTAATAGCAGCGTCTTTGAGGTGATCGACGTCACTTTCATAATAGTGGGCACTGATTTTATCGCCGTTTTTGAGTGCGGCGATAAAGAAACCGTTATTTTGGTAGATAATCCGATCGATTTGACCGATGAGGGTTTGCATGGGTGAATGTACCTAAAAGCACGCAAGCGTGCGTAAGCACTCCGCTGAGGAGAACCAAGTGTTAATGTAGCTATCGGAGCTTTGCTTCGATGGCGTGATTAAGAACGGACTCGGAGATTCCGTTCTTCCTCTTGTAGCTTATATAACTCGGCACATCCGCGTGCCAGTTCACGGATTTTAAGGATGTAGTTTGCCCGCTCGGTGACGGAGATCGCTTTGCGCGCGTCGAGAGTATTGAAGGTGTGCGATGCCATCATGCACAGATCATACGCCGGCAACGGCAGCTCGGCATCGAGGCATCGTTTACACTCGGCTGCTTTGGATTCAAAATCATGAAACAACATGGCCGTGTCGGCAATTTCGAAGTTGTATTTACTAAATTCGATTTCACCCTCTTTATGGATATCGCGGTAGAGGGTTTTGCCGAATTTATTTTCGCTCCATACGATGTCAAACACCGTATCGACCCCTTGCAGATACATCGCAAGACGTTCCGTTCCGTAGGTAATCTCGACAGCAACCGGATCACACGTGACTCCTCCTACTTGCTGAAAATAGGTGAACTGGGTCACTTCCATTCCGTTTAACCATACTTCCCAGCCCAGTCCCCATGCTCCGAGCGTCGGTGATTCCCAGTTATCTTCGATGAAACGGATATCATGATCCTTGAGATTGAGTCCCAAATACTCTAAACTTTTGAGATAAAGTTCTTGGATGTTTTCAGGGCTTGGTTTGATAAGAACTTGAAATTGGTAGTAGCTGCCTAAGCGGTTTGGATTTTCACCATAGCGACCATCCGTCGGGCGGCGGCTAGGGGCGACATAGGCGACTGACCACGGTTTTGAATCGAGTGAACGTAAAAATGTGGCCGGATGAAACGTTCCAGCACCCGCTGCAACATCATAAGGCTGGACAATTGCGCACCCTTGGTCATTCCAAAATTGTTGAAGTTTTAAAAGCATATCGCCGAACGTAATCATAGTCGTCCCATTAAAGAAATTGCGCCATTATACCAAAAACCGTGTTCCAAAGGATTTTTTAAAGCGATAAACTCTATTATAAATGGAATTGATAAAGGGGGAGCAATATGAAGCGGTATGGTATTATCTTATTTTTATGCATTGCTGCATTATATGCTCAGCCGCCACTTGAAAAAGTATCGGTAAAACTCCAATGGGCGGATCAATTTCAGTTTGCAGGATATTATGTTGCCAAAGAAAAAGGGTTTTACCGTGATGCAGGTTTAGATGTAACCCTCCAAAAATTTGATCCGAAAAAACTCGCAGTCGATGAGGTGATGGCGGGGCGCAGCACGTATGGGATCGGACGATCTTCCCTTCTGGTAGATCGGATGAAAGGAAAAGATGTTATTGCGCTTGCGGCTATTTTCCAAAGTTCTCCTTTTATTCTCCTGTCAAAAAAATCGTTGGATATTCAAACGCCTCGTGATTTGATCGGCAAGCGGATAATGATGACGGAGGATTTTCAGGACACGATTTCGGTGCGGGCAATGCTCAATTCTCAAGATGTACGGATGGGACAGCTCAAATTTTTAGAACACAGCTTTAACCCCCTCGATATCGCAAACGGAAAAACGGACGTAATGGCATGCTATATTTCGAATGAGCCTTATGTTTTAAAAGAGAAAGGGATAGAGACCAATCTCATCAGCCCCGAAGCGTACGGATTTGATTTTTACAGTGATATCCTTTTCACTTCTGAAGACGAAGTGCGTCACCATCCAAAACGTGTCCGTGCCTTTGTGGACGCTACGCTCAAAGGGTGGGAATACGCCTTTGCCCATATCCCTGAAACGGCACAGCTTATTCGTGAACGCTATAACACTCAAAACAAATCGTTGGAGAGTCTGATTTATGAGGGGAAAGTACTCAAAGATCTCTCTTATCACGACAATCAACCTCTGGGGGCAATAACGGTTGAAAAATTTCGCCGAATATCGGATATTTATCGGGTGATGGGTGTGCCCCAAAACGAAAAACGGTTGGAAGGTTTTATCTATGATGATGTCACCCATCTATCGGTAGCGATGAGTGTCGATGAACGCTCTTTTTTGCACATTAATACGATTCGTTATACCTCTACCTTTGCGTGGCCGCCGTTTAATTTTCATTCTTCAGAACAGCAAAATGAACTGCAAGGGATTGCTGCTGATTTTTGGAAATTGATAGTGGAACGAACCGGAATGGAAACCGCGTTTGTCCCCTCTCCTACATGGGGAGCTATTTTGGATTCGATTAAAACCAAAACAGCCGATGTAACATTGGGAACCTCGATTTCAAAAGATAAAGAGGCGTATGCACTATTTTCAAAGCCGTATGCTTCGTTTCCAAATGTCATAGTTACCGATAAAACCATCGACTTTATTCCGGGACTTGATGCATTGGAGGGGAAACGTGTTGCGATAGGGCAAGGGTATAGTATTGTTGAACGAATCTCGGCGAAATACCCAAAAATTGTTGTCGTTGAAGTGGAAGATACTCGTGAAGGATTGAAGCTTCTGAGCTCCGGCAGAGTTGATGCGGTGGTCGATATTTTACCGGTCGTCGCTTATTTGATGAATGCCGATCATTTTTTGGATCTCAAAATTTCGGGGACAACCGAGTTTAATTTTGACGTTAGGATGATGATCCGAAATGATTATCCTCAGCTCAAGTCGATTATCGATAAAGCGATTGATACTATTACAATAGCCGAACGACAAAAGATATTTAACCGATACATTGCCGTTACCTATCAAGAGAGAGTTGATTACAGTTGGGTGTACGGCATCAGTTTTGGAGCTTTGTTTATTATTGCGTTCTTTGTCTATCGACAGTTTGAGATGGGAAAATACAATAAACAATTGTTACAGATGGCAACGACAGATCCGTTAACGCAACTTGCAAATCGGATGCGTTTGGATGACAAACTGTTGGAATGTCATCAATTCTATCAGCGTTTACAGCGCAACTATTCGGTTATGATTCTGGATCTGGATAATTTCAAACGGATAAATGATACGTACGGTCATTTAATCGGAGACAAAACACTGGTGCGTCTTTCACGTATTTTACGTGACAATATTCGCGATATTGATATCGTAGGACGATGGGGCGGCGAAGAGTTTATGATTATTTGCCCTGAAACGGATATTGAGGGGATAAAGCATCTGGCATATAAAATTCAAGAGGTTGTCAATGCATACAATTTCCCCCATATCCATACGCTCACGTGCAGCTTCGGGATCAGTGAGAGCCGTGAAGGAGATCGGATTGAGAATGTGGTAGGGCGTGCAGACAGTGCATTGTACCGAGCCAAAGAAGAGGGGAAAAATCGGATTTATGTAGGATAAGTTATCCGAATTTGCAAACGATATCTCCGATGTTTCTATCCAGTGAATGTGCGACAACAGAGCATTTTACTTTGAGTAAAAAACAGATGTTTTTGCGGGGGATAGGGGTCATGCATTCATAGTTCCCCATCCCTTTTGCGATGATCAGATCAGCGCTGTCAAAAAGCTTTTGGGCTTCAGAAGATGCGAGTTCGTACACAAATCCAGGGGTAGGGACACCGCTGTTCACAAGCGTACAGATTTCATCCATCCCCGCTTCTTTAGCTTCTTTGAGTGTCACATCGTTGATAATCGGATTACCGCGCACCATATAGGTAACATCGATGTCGGGATAAAGTTTTTGGAGGAACCCAATTGCTAAAGCATCAAACAGGTGTTCTCCCGCATTGTCTCCGATGTAGAGAACGCTTTTAGCACTACGCAGAGCCTCTCTTAATGCTTCGGTATCATCATGAGCAAAAGGGGTATGAAATACCGACATAATCGCATCATGAAGATCAAAGCTCACCTCTGCGGCCAAATCGATCACATTGCCGACGACCGCTGTTTTGAGCGTAGCGAGAAAGGAATTATCACTCTGCTCGATGGTCTCATATAAAAAAGGAAGATAGTTTTTCGCTTGTTCTGAGGCGTGTTGTTTTTGCGCTTCGTACAGATCGTGTGTATTGGCGAGTTTTGCCATTCCTTCATACAACGGCGCGGCAATGACGGGTGGCGAGAGGGTAAAATCGGCATCTTTTAGAGCTGTTTCGACATAGGTAACGATCGAATGTGTCAACGTTTCATTGGCATGAATTGCATCACAAACCCGTTTACTTTGACCTGCGATGCAGGCAATACATTCTGGTTGTATTGTCATACTGAGGCGTGATCGTCGATTACTTTGCCCCACATCAGTTTGTATTTACGTCGCATAAATTCAACTTCTTGTTGAGAAAGGCGGAGCTGCTCGGTGAGGGTTGCGATGGTACGTCGATCTTCATCATAAAGTTCTTGGAGAGAGCCAAGTGCTTCCCTCAGAAAAAGATTCTCATTTTTAATCGATTCGATGGTTTCCTCTTTAGCACCGAGGACTTTTTCATGGAGATTGATGATCGTTCCGATCGTTTTTTCGACGAAACTCGCTCCCATTGTTACATCGGCGTGCGATGCGCTCAGCTCCTGAAGCGTTACCGGAACGATTCCGGCCATCCCTTTACCCGCATCGATAAATACCTCTCCATCTTCGATAGTTGTAGTCAGCTTGCCACGGACGATCAACGTTTCAACGGCACTGCGATCCATTTGTGTCATCCCAGCGTAATCATCGATACTCATCCAATGCCCTTGCATTTTCTACCACCTTTTTATTTTAAACAACTCTAGCAAAACGCGTACCCAGTTTGTTAAAAAAGAGTAAAGCACGCAAGCGTGCGTGAGCCTTCTGCTGAAGAAAACGCAGAGTTATCATGAGAGCCGTTATCGAGGTGAGTAACCTCACTTCGATAGGTTCGGAACCAAAGGCGAAGGGCTTGCCCGCCGTCGGAGGGCGTTTGAAACTATAAAATAGTTTCAATCTCCAGTGAATCCATTTCTACTTTTTTTGCTTTGCTGATACGATCTTCTTGGAGTTTCATCCGTAACTCCTCGTTTTCTAACGCTAAAATCTGCATTGCCAAATACGCTGAGTTGATTGCTCCGGCTTTACCGATAGCAACGGTTGCTACCGGCATACCTGCTGGCATTTGTACGGTTGAGAGGAGAGCATCGATACCCGATAGCGCAGATGCACTCATTGGTACGCCGATAATCGGTTTGATGGTCTTAGAAGCTAGAACACCGGCCAAATGCGCTGCCATACCGGCGGCTGCGATAAATACCTGTGCCCCTTTGGTCTCTGCCGCGAGTACATAATCTTTGGTCCGTTCAGGACTTCGGTGTGCGGATGAGATAATGAGTTCGTATTGAACACCAAACGCTTCAAGTGTCTCTGAACACGATTTCATTACATCGAAATCGCTTTTGCTCCCCATTATAATCGATACGAATTTCATTTTTTCTCCTTGGTTTTTGTTTGAAATTTTCGTTCGTGGTGAGCTCTAGGAAACATCGCTTCGCGAGCGGTACCCTTGTTTTGTCGAACCATGAACGTACTATTCGACAGGCTCAGGGCGAACGGGTGTATTAACATTTCGTTCCAATCCCCATATCCTCAGTTGCAGGGATACGGAAAAAGGTAAATGCAGGCAGTTTAATAGGGAGTTTAAAACGGTTGAGATTCCCACTGTGGACCTGATCCCAAACTTTTCCGTTTTCGGCGAGCAGCTGTTTAAAAGATATACACCATTGCCCATCTTTCATTTCAACAGTACCGATTTCATTGTCAACCGCTTCGATGATTGCATTTGAGGGGGCAACAATTTCCATAATATCATTGGGGAAAGTTTTGTATTTACACTCGAAAAAATCTCCTGATTCATCGACAATACCGCTTACCTGATGCGTTCCCATCATCATAGAGAAATCGAGATTTTGGGTGTCGTGTTTCTCAAAAGGACGATTAATCAGATAGGCATCGGTAAAGCCTCTGTTTTGCATGGTATTGAGTTCTTTTTGGTAAGCCTCTCCATCAAACGTTCCTGCATAATAATCATCGATAGCTTGACGATACACTTTGGCGGTGATAGCCGCGTAATAAGGGGCTTTTGTACGCCCTTCGATTTTGAGTGAATCGATACATCCTGCATCGATGATCTCTTGGATATGGGATGCGAGATTGAGATCTTTGGAGTTCATGATATACGTACCGATTCCCTCATCCTCTACGAGTTTAAACAAGGTCCCGGTTTCAGGATTGGCGGCGTACATTTCGTAGGGAAATCGGCAATCATTCGCACAGCTTCCGCGATTGGGGACGCGACCGCTTTGGAGTGTCGAGATCAAACAGCGGCCGCTGTAGGCAAAACACATCGAACCATGGACAAATACTTCGATCTCCAAATCGGGGAGCTCCTCTTTGATTTGCTTGAGGTCTTTAAGAGAGATTTCCCGTGCCGCGATGATCCGGCGTGCCCCCATGTCGTAATAGACCTGTGCATCAAGGACGTTCATAACATTGGCTTGGGTTGAGAGATGCAGAGGAATGTGAGGGGCTATCTGATGGGCGAGTTTGAGTACGCCCGGGGTTGCTACGATAAACGCATCGGGTTCTAATGATGCCATGGTCGCAATATGTTCTTTGAGAAGTTTGAGCTGAGAGTTAAAGGGGAAACCGTTGATCGTCACATAGACTTTACGACCTTTATCATGGGCATAATCAATCCCCTCTTTGAAGCTCTCCAAATCGAACTCTTTACCGGAACGGATACGGAGAGAAAAGTGGCTAACTCCCCCATACACGGCGTCAGCACCGAAGTCGATAGCAATTTTAAGTTTTTCTAGGTTCCCCGCAGGGGAGAGGAGCTCGACTTTTTTCAAAAAAAGGTACCTGATCTATTTTAATTTTAAGGAATTTTATCGAAAAAAAGTATTTCTTAAGATGAAGTTTAGAGGTTATATCAAAAAGCACACAAGTGTGCGTGGGCTTCCTGCTAGAGTGAAACCCAGTGTTAACGCAGCTATCGGGATGTATTCCGATAGCGTTATTTGTTTCCGAACGAAGCAAGTAATGCTTCGATATCATCACTGCTGACGACATCTTCCGTCGTGGTATCTCCATGGATATGCACTGCAGAACTAACGCGCTTACTATCATCGATTTTCCCGGAAAACAGATGATTCATATAGGTTGAGAGCGCTCGCATAACGTTGATAACCCGCTCGATTTTTTGACGATGAATATCTTGATACTGCATAATATCCATGATATTCATAATGGTGTCACCGCCGTTTTGGAGCTTTTCGAGGATAGCATCCAGATGCTGCATTGCAGCGTCATTTTGTTCTAATTGTGTTTTAAACGCTTCGACGTGCGGAAATTTGGCGCTTAAGGTCGTGAAAAGTTCAATATTGCTGTTAATAACCGCTCGAATAGCTTTGACATCTTTTTCTCCATCGGATAAATCATTGCTGATCCCCTCAATCAGATCAAAAATCTCTGAGGCTTTTTCCTCACTCTCTTTGGTGACGTCATCGAGCTGATGAACCATTTTATTATCATCCGTCGGCGGTGGCGGCGGCCAACTGTTCATTGCAGATACACGGTATTTGTCGGGGTCAGGTTCGTGGTATGTGTCTATTGAATCAGAATCTTCTGGGGAAAGTTCTTCTTTGGCTATGGGTGACTCAGACTCTTCGAAAGTTTCATCCAAATCGATGTCACCGCTCATTAATGCATCTAACTCTTCTTGCGTCATAACGATAACCTTAACAAAAAATTGCACTATAATATCATTAAAACCATTATTTTTACTTAGGAAAATAGATGAAAGTTGATCTCCATAACCACACTGTTTTGTGTAACCATGCAACGGGAACCGTAAATGAGTATGTAGAAGCTGCTATTGTGTGCGGTACGGAGTTTTTTGGATTTTCCGATCATGCTCCAATGCACTACGATCCTGCATATCGGATGAGATTGGATCAGATGGGTTTGTATGAGTCATGGATAAAAGAAGCCCAAGAGAAGTACGCAGATAACATTACAGTGCTATTAGGGTACGAGATTGATTATCTTCCCGGCTATATGGATGAGAGTGTTTTGGTGCGTCCTTGCGATTATTTGATCGGGAGTGTCCATTTTATCGACGATTGGGGATTTGACAATCCCGAATTTATCGGTCGTTACGCGGGGGCAGATATTGATGATATTTATCGTCGCTATTTCGGACTTGTGGAAGCAATGGCATTAAGCGGCAGATTCGATATTGTCGGGCATCTGGATTTACTCAAGGTGTTTAAATTCCTTCCGACCAAAGATATTCGGACTTTGGCAGAAGGGGCGTTAAAAGCGATTAAAAAAGCCGATATGTCGATTGAAATAAATGTTTCAGGCTATCGAAAACCGATCGGCGAAGCGTATCCTTCCCCGCTTTTGGTAGAGCAAATTGCCGAGATGGAGATACCGATAACGTTTGGTTCGGATGCCCATTGTAAAGAACAAGTCGGGCTTTACAGCAGCGAGGCAGAAGCGTTGGCACGCTCTGTCGGATACAATAAATGTGCCCTTTACCGAGGACGTGATCGGGAAATGATTAAATTTTAATCATGATTTACCCTCCAATTTTTGGGAACTTTTGCTATACTGCTTACACTTTAATTATTTCCAGGAGATTTGCATGGGTAAATTCGTAAATAGTGTCGACGAGTTTTTCAGTTTTTGTAAAGAGAATGACGTTCAGTTCGTTGACTTTCGTTTCACCGATATGAAAGGGACATGGCACCACGTCAGCTATCGTATGAGCGCGGTTAACGCAGGTCATTTTGAAGGCGGTCTTCCGTTTGACGGTTCTTCAATCGATGCTTGGCAGCCGATCAACCGTTCAGATATGTTGCTTAAACCGGATGCTGAATCAGCATTTATGGACCCGTTTACTGCTGATCCGACCGTTATCGTTATTTGTGATGTTTATGACATCTACAAAGGTCAAGCGTACGAAAAATGTCCTCGTGCTATCGCGAAAAAAGCGCTTGAGCATCTTGCAAATGCCGGTGTGGGTGATGTTGCTTATTTCGGTCCTGAAAATGAATTCTTCGTATTCGACGATGTTAAAATCCGCGACGAAGTAAACTGTTCATACTACGAAGTAGACACTGAAGAGGGTGCATGGAATGATGCGAAAGATTTCAAAGACGGTTTCAACACCGGTCATCGCCCACGTACAAAAGGGGGTTACTTTCCGGTAGCTCCGATCGATACTATGGTTGATCTTCGTGCTGAGATGATGTTAGCGCTAGAACAAGTCGGTCTTGAAGTTGTTCTCGGTCACCACGAAGTTGCACAAGGTCAAGGTGAAATCGGTATCGTTTTCGGAACATTGGTTGAAGCAGCTGACAACGTACAAAAACTTAAATACGTTATCAAAATGGTAGCTCACCTTAACGGTAAAACGGTTACCTTTATGCCTAAACCGCTTTATGGCGACAACGGTAACGGTATGCACGTTCACCAATCCATCTGGAAAGACGGCAAAAATACATTCTACAAAGAGGGCGGTTACAGCAACCTCTCTGAAACAGCGCTTCATTATGTAGGCGGTGTTTTCGCTCATGCTCGCGCCGTTGCAGCGTTCACGAACCCATCAACCAACTCATACAAACGTCTTATCCCTGGATTCGAAGCACCGTCGATTTTGACCTACTCAAGCCAAAACCGCTCTGCATCTTGTCGTGTTCCATACGGCGCGGGTGAAAAAGCGACACGTATCGAAATGCGTTTCCCGGATTCTACTTCATGCCCATACCTTGCGTTTACCGCAATGTTGCTAGCTGGTTTAGATGGTATCAAAAACAAAACCGTTCCGGTTGGACCGATGGACGAAGATTTGTTCGAACTCACGTTGAATGAAATCCGTGAAAAAGGGATTCAACAAATGCCACACACACTCCGTGGTGCATTGGAATCATTGATTCGTGATAACGATTTCTTGCAACCGGTTATGACTCCAGAATTCTTGGATACTTACCAAAACTATAAATTTGAAACACAAGTATGGCCTGACGAAGCTCGTCCGACTGCATTCGAATTTAAATCTACCTATTCTTGTTAATCTAAACACGAGCCGTACGGCTTGTGTTACCTCTTCCCTCCAATTTCGTTTAAACTCTATTTTTATCATTAAAGCTTAAGCTTTATTTGACGATAATAGTTTTATCTTAAATATGCGTATATAGCGCTAACCACAGGAGTTTCTATGAAACGTAATGCATTCACCCTTGTCGAGTTGATCTTTGTCATCGTTATTATTGGAGTATTGTCAGCAGTTGCCATTCCAAAATTCAAAAATCTTAAACAAAATGCTGAGGTTTCGTCTGTTATTAAAACGACAATCGATACTGCCTCAAGTGCTGCGAGTGCTGCAGTAAATGAAATTGATTTAGAAGACGGAAATGCTTCAGATACTAATCTTAGTAATTTGGTTGATGTAAAAGGTAAGGGTTGGTCTTATGCTGCTACGCAAGGTGCTGGAACATATACATATAAAAATCCAGGCGGAACTGAAGTAGCTAAAATTGATTTTAGCGGTGCTAATCGTACAGTAACATATACATTTACATGTAATGGATTTAAAGATAGTTTGAGCAAATCTAAATGTATTGAAGATACGAATACATCTGGTACTGCTACATCTAAAACAATTAATTTCTAAACTTAGTTATGAAAAAAAGATTAGTTCACCTTGGATTTACCTTAGTTGAGCTGATCTTCGTCATTGTCATCATCGGGGTTCTCTCGGCGGTGGCGATCCCAAAATTTGCCAACCTCACCGATAACTCCAAATCCGCTTCCGAACTTGCCACCGCTTCATCAGTCCAAAGTGCACTCGATGCCATTCACGGAGAGTGGATTACCAATACGTGCGATTTTGATTGGGGAAACGGACAAAATACCGCGACAACCCCCTTAAATGCTACGGGCTATCCTGCGACACTAGGTTCAGCATCTCATCCGCTTGATGCTATCTTGAAAAATACGGAAAACGGGGATTGGGTATTGGTTGGAGCGAAATATTACGGACCGGCAACCAAGAACGGCACCAGTACCAAAGATCGTAATATTGCCCATAAGCCTGAGGGAAACGATTACTGGGAATACAATGCTACGGCAGGGACATTTAAACTCGTAGAACCGTAAAAGAAAGTTTTTGTAATTTATTAAGAAGTGCGGTTTACTGCGCGTGAGCACTCTACTGAAGAGAACTTAGCGTTAGCGTAGCCAAGAGGGACTTTCTTCCTCTTGGCGTATAAAAATATAGTTATGGTAATTGCGGTCCTGCAGCTGAGTAATCGAAATCACTCTCGCCGCCCGTATATTTTTTGAAGTTTTTAATGAAGAGCGCCGCTAGATTATCACGTTGAACGAGGTAAGCATCACGATCAGCCCATGCATTACGAGGATTGAGGATAACCGGATCGATTGAACCGAGCGTTTTTGGAATATGGAATCCAAAAGTGTTGGTCGTATCAAATTCACTCTCATTGATCGAACCATCGAGGATAGCGTTGATACACGCACGGGTATCTTTGATGCTCATACGTTTACCGACACCGTATCCTCCACCGGTCCAACCGGTATTCACTAGGTAAACATTTACCCCATGTTCATCGATCTTTTCACCTAAAAGTTTTGCGTAGACGGTTGGATGAAGCGGCAAAAATGCTTCACCGAAACATGAACTGAATGTTGCGACGGGTTCAGTAATCCCACGCTCAGTACCCGCAACTTTGGCCGTATATCCGCTGAGGAAATAATACATCGCTTGTTCTTTGGTGAGTTTACTCACCGGAGGCAATACGCCGAATGCATCGGCAGAGAGGAAAATGATATTTTTAGGATGTGCTGCCATAAGAGATGGCTGATGATTATCAATATGCTCAATTGGGTAAGAGACACGGGTATTTTCGGTTTTAGAACCGTCGGTATAATCAACAATCCCGTCTTCATTAAAAACGACATTTTCAAGCAACGCATTACGGCGAATTGCATTGTGAATCTCAGGTTCGCTGGATGGATCGAGATTGATCACTTTGGCGTAGCATCCGCCCTCGAAATTAAAGACACCTTCATCATCCCAACCGTGTTCATCGTCTCCGATGAGTGCACGTTTTGGGTCGGTTGAGAGGGTAGTTTTTCCGGTTCCGCTAAGTCCGAAGAATAGGCATGTATCACCATCCGATCCGACGTTAGCCGAACAGTGCATTGAGAGCTTCCCTTCTAATGGAAGCCAATAGTTCATCATTGAAAAAATCCCTTTTTTCATCTCTCCACCGTACCACGTTCCACCAATGATACAAAGATTGGCTTCCACATCAAAGAGGACGAAAACTTCGGAATTTAAACCATGATTTTCCCATTTTTCATTGACTGCTTTACATGCGTTGAGTACGGTAAAAGAGGGTTTAAAACTTTCTAACTCGGTTGCAGTAGGACGGATAAACATATTTTTGACAAAGTGTGATTGCCACGCGATTTCAGAGACGAAACGGACAGAACGCTTACTGGTAGCACTTGAGCCGCAATAAACGTCGGTGATGTAGAGATCTTTGCCTGAGAGTTGTTCTTTAGCAACGACTAATAGTTCATCAAAAACTGCTTTATCAATTTTTTTGTTGACATCACCCCACGCAATGTATTTGTTCGAAGGGTCACTATCAACAAAATATTTATCTTTAGGGCTTCGACCGGTGAAAATACCGGTATCGACCATAGTGGCACCACTGCTTGCTAGCTTACATTCACCGTTTGCGAGTTCATGTTCAATCAACTCATCGTAACCAAGATTATGGAAAAGCTTTCCACTATTTTTAATGCCTAACGTCTCAATCTCTGCGGAAATCATGGTGTTGTTTTACCTTTTAGGGCTCATCTACGTACTGTACGAAGATGAAGATTTAAAGCGGATGCTCTATTTATGGTGCGAATTATACGCCTCCAATTTATAAACGAGAATTAAAGTGGCGGATTATTTAAACTGAGATGCCAATTCCGTCAATATTTTAGGGGCTAATGCTTCGGTTCCGTTATATTTTTGTAGCTTGACTCCAACATTACTCATACTTTTAGCGGTATTTTTGCACGCCATTTTAACCACGAGATAATCGCAATCTTCGATCGTATCCGCCATAGTGTCATGGGCTTTGATATGCTCTATATCATCCGCATCGTGGTCGCAGGTATGATGCTCATCATGTTCATGGGCTTCTTCATCGGCAACTTTTGGATTGGCACGTAACCCCTCAAGGGTAAAACTTTTAAACATTCCGCCGCTCAGATTAAATACGGCAAAATAGGGAGTGTGTCCGGCATTTCCGGCCATTTTCAGACTTTCATCCATCACAGGTACAGCGATTTTCATAATGTCTCCTTGTTTTCGGAAATTATGCCACAGTGACCTTAAATACCCGACTTAAATAGTGTTATGGGTGCATGTAATTAACTTTAAACGTTTTGTAAGAATTGTAGGCTCATAATGATGCTAAGGTTACGAGTGTAATCTATATTTTAAACTTCAAGGAGTAAACCATGAAACGTTCAGGTTTTACTATGATCGAGTTAATCTTCGTTATCGTTATCTTGGGTATTTTGGCAGCAGTTGCCATTCCACGTCTTGCGGCAACACGTGATGATGCACAAGCATCAAAACTTGCTACTAATGTCAAAACAATGATTAGTGAAATCAGTGCTTACACGGTATCTCAAGGTAGTGCACCCGTGGGTGATACTAATTTATCATTAGCATCTAATAGTTATAATGAAGGTACTGATAGTGGTTATATGGTTTTAGGTAGTAACGATCGAAATGTTACTATTAATGATAAAGCAACGGGCGGTGTTGCGTGTGTTGTTGTAACTGTTAACGATACAAACATTACAGTAACTGATGGTGCTGGAACAACAGCTATATGTACTGCTGTTCAGGATATGAACCCTCCAGCAACTATTCAAATTGCCGGACAAGGCGTAGTTCGTTGATTTATAGGTTATGAAATGATTACAATTCATTTCATAACCATTCTAAAAATTCTTTGAAAGCAGAGTCCTTTATGAAATCAGCTTTTACGATGATTGAACTCATTTTTGTTATTGTCATTTTAGGTATTTTAGCGGCAGTGGCAATACCAAGACTGAGTGCAACACGTGATGATGCAAAAGCTTCTTCATTAGCAATCAATATCATGAATGGTGTGCAAGAAATTGCCAACTATGCAACCAGTAAAGGGTATACAGATAATTCATTAGCTGTAATGTCCAATAGCTTTTTGGAATTAAATAGTAGTGGTGATGTTGTATTGTCTAATAAAAGAGCAGTTGTGAAAGCAGGAAATATTAGTAACTGTATTACATTAGATATCAATACAACGGATGAGAATGAAACCCTTGTTTTGTCACTTGGGAATACGGGGAATGATGCTGTTTGTCTTGGATTACAAGAGATGATTTATGTTGCTAATTACCCTATGAAATTAAGGGGATCCAATGTTGTACGTTAAACGAAAAGCTTTTACAATGATAGAAGTCGTTTTTGTCATTGTTGTATTGGGTATTTTAGCGGCTATTGCTATACCAAGACTTGCAGCGACTCGGGATGATGCACAGATAGCAAAAGGGCGTAGTGATGTTGCGGCAATACGTGCCGCGATTGTTAGCGAACGTCAGGGGCGATTATTGCAGGGGCAATCGAATTATATTAACCAGCTTCACAGTGGAAGTACAGGGAGTAAATCCTCTCTTTTTGATACCAATGGGAGCAGTACACTTTTACAGTATGGTATAGCTACACAAAATAATGTAAATGGTCATTGGGATGATACTGTTGGAGGGTCTGCAGGTGCTTACACATACGTTTATCGTGTCATGAACAGCGATAATACGTTTACGTACAATGATACCAATGGTACGTTTAGATGCACGAGTGGCACATATTGTGGTGCATTAACAGAATAATTTAAGAGTGTATTATTACAATCTAGCCCTTTTGGGTTCCCCTCTTGAACCCTTAACTTATCATTCAGAAAACTTTCTCATAATCGGTGCAGAAGTCGAAGTTACTTTGTCCAATCGCATTATGCAGGGTGTTGTGATCTCTGAGTGTGAAAAGCCTGATTTTACAACGCAGCCCATTAGTGCTCGTCATTGCGGGCTCGATCCGCAATCTGAGATCCTGAATCAAGTTCAGGATGAGAAGAATATAGTGGGAGATGATAAAATTTTTATTTATTCGGGTACCCAAATCCAAACTGCGCAATTTATGAGCGAATATTACGGATGTTCGTTGGGGGAGGCGCTCAATTTATTTGTCCCCTATCAACGTCATTGCGGACTCGATCCGCAATCTGAGATCCTGAATCGAGTTCAGGATGACAAAACTTCCCTCAATATCACCCTCTCCGAAGCTCAAAGTAAGGCCCTCGATTTTATACGCTCCCATTCCGTCTCTCTCCTTTTCGGTGATACGGGGGCTGGGAAGAGCGAAATTTATATGCGGCGAATGGATGAGGTTTTAAACGAAGGGAAGCGATGTTTGCTTCTGCTGCCTGAAATCTCCCTCACGCCTCAAATGGAGAAACGATTTTGTAATCATTTTGGCGAAGCAGTGGTGCTATGGCATTCGAAAATGACCCCTAAACAAAAAAAAGTGACATTGGAGAAGATCTATAACGAGACGGCACATATCATCGTGGGACCTCGCTCCGCACTCTTTTTGCCGATAGCCGATTTAGGGTTGATTGTTGTGGATGAAGAGCATGATGAGAGTTATAAATCCTCAAGCCGCCCCCGCTACAATGCACGGGATATGGCGGTTTATATGGGGAATCTCCTCAAAATTCCTGTTGTTTTGGGGAGTGCGACACCGAGTTTGAGCAGTTATGCCAAATATCCGTTTTTTCGTCTTCGTGGAGGGTATTTCGAATCCAAGCGGACCTTTGTATTTGAACCCTCTCTCGAAGCGTTGACCCCCTCTATCGACCGTGCCGTAATGGAAAATTATGCATCGGGTCATCAAGGGATCGTTTTTATCCCGACACGGGCCAATTTTAAGTACACTGTGTGCGATGCATGCGGTTACCATGTGGAGTGCCCGTTTTGCAGTGTGGGAATGAGCCAGCATAAAAACTCCCGTGCTTTGAAATGCCACTATTGCAATTACACGGAAGTATTGCCAAAAGTGTGTCCGAAATGTCAAAGCGGATCACTCCGCATGGCACGATTAGGGACAGCGGAAGCAGTAGAACATTTCAGCCGCCTAAATGAAAATTTGAGAGTTCAGCAGTTTGACCGTGATATTATTACCACTCAAAACAAACTCATTAAAGTGCTCGAAGCATTTAATAATCGTGAAATTGATCTCCTTATCGGGACGCAGATGCTCTCCAAGGGGCATGATTATCATGATATCACTCTCGCGGTGGTGATGGGGATCGATAATCTTCTCTCCCAAAGCGATTACCGCTCTAGGGAAAAGGCATTGTCACTGTTGGTTCAGATTGCGGGGCGCAGCGGCAGAAAACAAAATGCAACCGTGTTGGTGCAGAGTTTTAACGAGTCGTTTTTTCGAGGGTATTTAGATGATTACGAGAAATTTCTGATCGATGAGATGAGAATACGCAAAGATCGGTATCCTCCGACAAAGAAGCTGGCACGTCTTCTTTATGCCCATAAAAATGCGCTCAAAGGAAAAACAGTGATGGAGGAAGCAGTACGCCAAATAGAGCAGATGGAAAAAGTAGATATTATCGGTTTCGGTGCGGCACCGATTGAGCGGATTGCGGATAAATACCGGTTTCAAATACTGCTGCGAAGCGATAAAAGTACCGATCTGATCCGTGCGATTAAATATGTTAAATCACCGTTATGTGAGATCGATATGGATCCTATCGAGTTCGTATAAGTTTTAAACGCCAAAGGAATAAAATACCTTTGGCTACGCTGGCCGCTATGGCACTGAAGCTTGCCTCTTTCGAGGCAGAAGTCAGTAAAAATTAACGTCTTTAAAGCTACAATCCAAGCATGATAAAACGATACCCTACCAAACAAATTTTTGTCGGCAATGTCGCTATCGGCGGTGATGCTCCGATTTCGGTGCAGTCGATGACCTATTCACGCACAGCAGACGTAAACGCTACGGTTGAACAGATCAATCGTCTCCATTTCGCCGGATGCGATATCGTTCGCGTCGCGGTCCCTGATGAAGAAGATGCACGTGCCCTCAAAGCGATCAAAGAACAGATTTCCCTTCCTCTCGTTGCCGATATCCATTTTAATTATAAACTCGCTCTCATTGCGGCAGAAGTGGTGGACTGCATCCGATTCAATCCCGGAAATATCGGCGAAAAATCACGGATTCGTGAGATTGTCAAAGCGTGCCAAGAACGCCATATCCCGATCCGTATCGGTGTTAATGCGGGGAGTTTGGAAAAAGAGTTTGAACAGCGTTATGGACAAAGTGCTGAGGGGATGGTAGCATCGGCTGAGTACAACATCAAATATCTTGAAGATTTGGGTTTTACCGATATCAAAGTCTCCTTGAAAGCGAGTGACGTTCAACGTACTGTTGAAGCATACCGAATGTTACGGCCGAAAAATAACTATCCGTTTCATCTGGGTGTTACCGAAGCGGGGACAATTTTTCATGCGACGATCAAAAGTGCGATCGGATTAGGGACATTGCTGCTCGAAGGTATCGGCGATACGATGCGAGTTTCCATCACCGGAGAACTCGAAGAAGAGATCAAAGTCGGCCGTGCCATTCTCAAAGATAGCGGCGTCGCCAAAGAGGGTCCCAACATCATATCGTGTCCGACATGCGGACGGATTGAGGCTGATTTGGTTTCGGCAGTAGCCGTGATCGAAGAACGAACCAAACATATCAAAAAACCGCTTGATCTCTCGGTTATGGGGTGTGTTGTAAACGCCATCGGAGAAGCGAAACATGCCGATGTCGCGATCGCCTACGGTAAAGGTTCGGGATTGGTAATGGTGCGCGGCGAAGTGGTGGCACGCCTAGAAGAAGATAAGCTTGTCGATCGTTTTGTCGAAGAGGTTGAAAAAATGGCAAAAGAAGAGGATTAAATGGAAGAGTCTTTATATAATTTAGCATTTGAGCGCTCCGTCCTCAGTTCTATCATTTTTGATCCTGCTCAGTTTGATGAGTTTGATGCGGTATTAACTCCGGAGGATTTTTATCTCGCGGCGCATCAGGAGATTTATCGCGCGATGATGAGCTTAGCCCATCGTGATCTCCCTATCGATGAAGAGTTTCTCCGTAAAGAGTTGACGAGCAAACAGAAATTCGATGAGAGGGTGATGGTCGATATCCTCACCGCGAATCCGATTGCCAATACCAAAGCGTATGTTCAAGAGATTAAAGACAAAGCAATCAAACGCCATCTCCTTACCCTGACGACGGAGATCAAGCGGGTTACCCTCGAAGAGGAGCTGAGCGGAACCGACGTCGTTGATTTGGTTGAGCAAAAGCTTTATGAAATTACCCAAAGTTCTCAAGCAACCGATTTTAAAGATGCCCCATCGATTGCCGATGAGACGCTGGCTTATATCGAAGAGATGAAAGCGCGCGGAGATTCGGTCCTTGTCGGTGTCGATACGGGGTATGCGGAACTCAATAAAATGACGACGGGATTCGGTAAAGGGGATCTGGTTATCATCGCCGCCCGTCCGGCAATGGGGAAAACGTCATTCGCCCTTAATATGGTTCAAAATCTTCTCGATAAAGGCAAAGGGGTCGCCTTCTTTTCACTGGAGATGCCGGCAGAGCAGTTGATGCTCCGTCTACTCAGTGTTCAAACCTCTATTCAGCTTCAGCGGCTTCGTGTCGGGGATATGAATCCGCAGGAGTACAAACAGCTCAATGATGCGGTTGATAAGATGCGTCGCTCCAAGCTTTTCGTGGACGATCACGGCTCCATCAATATCCATCAACTCCGCTCCAAACTCCGTAAACTCAAAAGCCGTCATCCTGAGATCGAAGTAGCCGTCATCGACTACCTCCAAATCATGAACGGTACGGGGGGAAAAGATCGTCACCTCGAAGTCAGTGAAATTTCACGCGGGTTAAAAATGTTGGCACGTGAGCTTGGGATTCCGATTGTCGCCCTCTCTCAGCTCAATCGCGGACTCGAATCGCGCTCGGATAAACGTCCGATGCTCAGTGATATCCGTGAGTCGGGATCGATCGAGCAGGATGCCGATATCATCCTTTTCGTTTATCGTAACGATGTTTATCTCTACAAAGAGGAAAAAGAGCGGGAAAAAGAGGCGATTTCGGCCGGAAAAGAGTTTATCTCCAAATATGTCGAGAAAGAGGAAGAAGAAGCCGAGATCATTATCGGTAAACAGCGTAACGGTCCGACCGGACATGTGAAACTGATGTTCCAGAAAAAATTCACCCGCTTTGTTGATAAACCGACATTTGGTGCTGCGCAGATCGTTTATGAGAGTATCGATATGAAAAGTGCGACGATGAATATCGATGAAGGTGTCCAAAACGTTTCGATGCCGATAATATAAATCCGTTCGTGGTGAGCCTGTCGAACCATGAATATACCCTTCGACAGGCTCAGGGCGAACGGGGAAAAAGGAGAATAGATGAGCAAGCTCGAGCGCGTTGACCTTTTCGAGCTCAAAAGCGGCTCGCTTTTCATCCTCTTTCTCCTTTTTATCGCTTCTCTCTCCCTTTCGTACGAATACTATAAATTTACCGAACTTAAAACCTTTGACGATCCCCTCGTACGTGCTGAAGTAATCGATCAAGAAGTACGCCTGATCGCCGATAAGCCTAAGAGCTCCATGAAGCTTCGACTCGAAAACGGCTCATATGTCCGATGCGCTATGTCACCCTATCTGCGTGATCTTCGCGGACGTGAAGTGATGGTAGAATTACAGGTAGCGAACGTCACTTTTATCGATTTCTTAAAAGGGATGCATACTCGTGGTGTGATTATCGAAGTCTATCCAAAACTCAGTCTCAAAGAACAATGGTATCGTCGTATTACATCAGAGCATGGAGATCAGTGGATGAGAGAGCTTTACGGTGCCCTTTTTGTTGCAACACCGATGTCTCAGGAGTTTCAATCGCTAGTAGGAGCGATGGGACTGAGTCATATCCTCTCGATTAGCGGGTATCATTACGGTATTATCACACTGATTGCTTATTTTCTCCTTCGTCCCCCCTATCGGTGGTTACAGAACCGTTATTTTCCCTACCGTCACGGCAATCGGGATCTTTTCTTTTTCGTATTTGGAATCTTATTTTTCTATTTGTGGGCGTTGGAATTCATTCCGCCGATGGTGAGGGCATTGGGGATGATTGCCGTGGGATATTGGCTCTATGATCGGGGTATCAAAATTGTTTCGCTTCAAACACTTTTGATCGCAGTTGGAGTATTGCTCGCATTTTTTCCAAAACTTTTTTTCTCACTGGGTTTTTGGTTTTCGTCGTTTGGTGTCCTCTCCATCTTTATCTTTATCCGATATTATGAGCATTGGAAACCATGGCAGATATTTTTAGCACTTCATATTTGGTGCTATTTGGTACTGTTGCCGATCTCGCTTTCTATTTTCGGAACGTTTGGCTGGTGGCATATGGGCTCAATACCTCTTGCCTTAGTGTTTAACCTCTATTATCCGATTGTTTTAGCGTTGCATTTAACACCGTGGGGGGATATTTTTGACCCTTATTTACTACAAATGTTTGAAGCAGGGGATATTAATACCGTAACAATCCCGATCTGGATAGGGGTTATGAGTGTCATTTTGGCGTTGGGTTCTATGTGGCGAAAAGAGGCTTTTTGGAGCTTAGGTGTTTTGGGTCTCGCTACGCTGGGTAGCGCGGTTTATCAGATAGCATAGCTTCATCCCATAGATAACGATGATCCACGAGACGTAAATCCATAAGAAAAAAAAGATAAGGGCTGAAAAAGAGCCGTACATCGTGGCGTAGGTTTTATTATAAAAAACGTATTGGACAAAACTATTTTTAGCGATTCCCCAAACAACGGCTACGATAAATGAGCTGATTGCTGCTGCTTTAATCGAGACATCGGCATTGACAGCAATTTTATAGATCAAAAAGAAAATACTCCACAGCAAGAGAAAAGGGAAAATCGAGAGGGCGCTCAGCGCAAATCCGCTGATATTTGCTTCTAAATAAGCTTTAAGGCTCATGGAAGCGATTAAAACAATGGGTGTGAGGGTGATAAGCGTCCAATAGGTCGTGATAGCATCCCAGATTTTCCGCTTAGAGGTTTTGAAAATTTTACCGACAATATGTTCGAAGTTTTGAAAAAAGAGTAACGATGAGACAACCATCGTTGCAAATCCGATGATCCCAAGCTGTACGGAATTTCGGAAAAAAGATTCGAGATACCCAGCAATAGCCGCTGTCTGTACCGGCATGATATTATCAAAAATAAAGATTTGAATTTTGGCGTATTGTTCTTCAAATACCGGTACATTGGCGATCAAACTGAGTGAGATGATGAGTAACGGGACAACCGTAAAAATCGTATAAAAGCTGAGACTTGAGGCATATACAGTAATTTCCCGATCGAAGAGCATGAGGAAAAAAAGTCGTATATGTCTCAGGAGTGCTTTCAGATTCATCGGCTATTCAAGCCCCATTTTGGAAGGGTTGAGGATATTATTGGGATCAAACGCCCGTTTGATCGATTGAAACAATGCCATTTCTTCAGGGGTAAATGCCATCGACATGTACGGAGCTTTGGCAAGTCCGATACCGTGTTCTCCACTGAGTGTACCGCCAAGATCGATCGTGGCTTGAAACACTTCACGGATTGCTTCGTAACCAATTTTGACCGCTTCCGGGTCTTTTCCATCCACCATAACGTTGGTATGAACATTGCCATCTCCCGTATGACCAAAGCATGGGATATTGATGTTATATTTTTTGGCAATCGCATCAAATTTTTCGAGAAGTTCCGGGAGTGCTGAACGGGGAACGGTAACATCTTCGTTGATTTTTTTAGAACCATAGACGGAGAGTGATTGGCTGGCATTACGGCGGGCAAACCACAAATCACTGGCTTCTTGTTTATCTTTTGCGATTTTAAATTCGCTGCATCCGTTTTCTTGAAATACTTTTTGGATTAACGAGAGTTGGAAGTCGAGATCTTCTTCGAGATTGCCATCAACATCGGTAACGAGGATCGCTCCCGCTTCAATCGGAAGTCCTTTTTTGTAGACTTGTTCCACTGAGCGAATGGTGAGATTGTCCAAAAATTCCATGGCAACAGGGGTAACACCGCTCGCCATTGTTTTATAAACCGCTTCCATCGCTGAATGAACGGTGGGGAAAATTCCCATCGCTGTTTTTGTCATTTTAGGCTTTGAGAGGAGTTTGAGGGTCACTTCAGTCGTGACGGCTAACGTCCCCTCGGAGGCGATCAAAATCCCAGTAATGTTATATCCGGCGACATCCTTGATGGTACGTTTACCTGCTTTGATGATATCACCATTAGGGAGTACTGCACGCATAGCCATCACATAGTCTTTGGTAATCCCATATTTGGCGGCACGCATACCGCCGGCATTTTCGTTGACATTACCGCCGATCGTCGAGTACTCTTGGCTCGCCGGATCGGGCGGATAAAAAAGACCGACTGCTTCAACGGCACGTTGAAGTTCCATGTTAACCACACCCGGCTGAACGATCGCAACCATGTTTTGCATATCGATCTCTAAAATTTTATTCATATGTTTTTCGAATGCCAAAACAATGCCGCCGGAAGAGGGAAGTGCTCCCCCGGTAAAACCGCTTCCCGCTCCGCGCGGGACGATTACGATACGGTGCTCATTACAGTATTTTAAAATATCACTGACATCACCCTCGTGGCGGGGAAATAAAACGGCTTCGGGCTCAAATTTTTCGCGTGTAGCATCATAGCTGTAGGCGATGAGGTGCGCTTTATCGCTGTAGACATTCTCTTTTCCGAGTAAATTGGTAAAAAAGTCAATGGCACTGGACGAGAGCATTGTTATTCCTTCAAATCAAAATAGCGCAATAGTGCGCTTTTGTCACTAAATTTTGCTTTGTAGAGCTCATATAATTCTTTGTTTTTTGAATTGTTTAAAGCAATTTGCTCTAGATAGTAAGGTTCGTAGCTCTCCAATCGTGAACTTCCCTCTCCCCACCATGCTGCACGAATAGTTGGAATGCGGGTAAAGAATGGAGTTTGTTCTTTGGCCGCATTGCTCATAGAAGGGGTACTTTGCAAGAGTGTAAAGCTTTTACAATCAAGGGTAAAGAGGTTCTGGGCGCTTTGAATGTAGAGCAACCCTATGGAATTCGCGGTGCAATAACGTCTAAAGTCTTCGACAAGAGGCGTAGGATGCCCTTCATACGAGAGATAGGTTGCGTAGTTGTCAGGGTGGATCCACTCTATGCCGGCGATACTTTTGGTGATTGTATCGTAGGAATCATCATTGGGAGCGATTAAGAGGGCACGCTCATAATCGTGAGCCAATACGGCAGTATCAGAGGGTGCTGGTGCCCAGTTGCCGGTAGGAAGTGAGTTCTGGCGAAGCCCGTCATAATCGCTCAGGCGTAAAATTGCACGGCCATTAGTCGGATTTAGTTGTTCCACACGTGCGTTGGCAATAATAGTGCTGTGAGTAGCATCAAATTTTCGAACGATAAATCCGCTCATCCCCTCACGTAGATTTTCAGCTACGATGGTTGCACGAGATTCTTGGACTTCGAGCAACGGTGTCGTTATGGAAGAGGCGTTTAAAACGCCGCACACGAGAAAAGTAGTAAGCCAGATGCGCATCATGGTAACCTTTTGGTAAAGTAATTAATAGCGATTATAGCTTATCACATCTTTGTAAATGGAATTTTTGCTATCATTTAAATCTTTTTCGCTTAAGAAGCGTATTTTGATCAAGGATGAGAATGGGTCGTTTTTTTGCATTATTGTTATTGCCCCTTCTCCTTTTCGGTGGCTCTGTAAAACCGTTTAAGTGGAAAGACGGTGAAAGTTTCCTCTCTTTTTTAGAGCGTAAAAAACTTCCGCTAACGGTTTACTACAATCTGGATAAAGAGGATCAAAAACTCACCGAAGATATCCCTTACAGCGCTAATTGCCAAATGGTTTTGGATAATAAAAATATTATTCGTCAGATTCTTATCCCGGTGAATGACGAATTGCAATTGCAGCTTTATCTCACACCCAAACGTCGCTATGAGATGAAAGTTGTTCCGATTATCAGCGAAGAGTATACGGAAACGCTCTATGTCCCGATCCAGAGCCTCCCTTACGATGATATTTTAAAAACTACCGGCTCTAAAAATTTGGCTTCCAGCTTTGTCAAAATGTTTAAAGGTAAAGTAGATTTCCGAAAAGGGTTGCAGCCGGGTGATCCGATCATTATGATATATACTCAAAAATATCGTTTAGGTAAGCCGTTTTCAATGCCGGAAGTGCATGGGGCAATGGTTGAAATCAATGGTAAACGTGTTGCGATTTATCGCCATACGGATGGCCGTTTCTACGATGAAAAAGGGGGACAATATGAGAAATTTTTGTTTAAACTCCCTATCCGTAATTCCCGGATTACCTCCCGCTTTACAAAACGCCGCTATCATCCGGTACTTCATCGTTATCGTGCCCATTTAGGGGTTGATTTTGGAGCACGCCCCGGGACGCCGATTCTCTCAACGGGAGAGGGGCGTGTCAGCTTTGCCGGATATTCGAATGGGTATGGGAAAACGATTAAGATACGCCATAGTAATGGCTTGACGAGCCTTTATGCTCATCAAAAATCGTTTAAAAAAGGGGTCCATTCGGGTTCAAGCGTTAAACAAGGCGATATCATAGGCTATGTTGGCTCGAGCGGACTATCCTCCGGTCCACATCTACATTTTGGGATGTATCGAGGGAGCAGTGCGATTGACCCATTGAGTGTTATGAAGAAAAAAACGGAAGGTTTCAGCGGTAAAGAGCGTAAGGTATTTCTTGCAATCCGAGACAAAATGGATAAAAAATTCAAACAAGCACTGAAAAATAAACCGGTTCGAAAACCTTATTTTGATTTTCATGAAACCTATTATATCGACAGCTCGACGTTCAAACCAAAACCTTTCTAAAGGGTGTAAATGATTACCAACGTCACGATTGTAGCGTGTGAAAATTCTAATTTTGTGAAGCCTAAAAGGATGTCATATTTCCAGAACGGTGTATCCAAAATATGGGATATGGTGGAAGTACATGATAGCGTTGCGATACTTTTATACCATGATGAGAAGGATACTTTTGTCGTGGTAAAACAGTTTCGTCCCCCTGTCTATCTCAAACAGGGTGATGGCTATACGTATGAGTTGTGCGCCGGTATTGTGGATAAAGATAAATCGCTTGTTGAAATAGCACATGAAGAGATTCTCGAAGAGTGCGGATATCACGTCCCATTGGAGAAAATCGAGAAAATCACCTCATTTTATACGGCAGTAGGATTTGCCGGATCGGTCCAGACACTTTACTTTGCACGAGTTAATGAAACGATGCGAGTAAGCGAGGGCGGGGGAGTTGATGTGGAGGTTATCGAAGTTGTCGAGATTTCGGTAAAGGAAGCGAAAACATTTGTGATGGATGAGACCAAAGCGAAGACACCCGGATTAATGTTCGGCTTTGGATGGTTTTTGGAGAATAAAGAAGTCGTTACTAAAGAGTCAAATGCCCGGAAGGGCAAGGATTAGAATTTATAAGCAACCGTGGCATAAAAATTACGTCCCGGTTCGTTTAGAACGAGAGGCTGTGCGCCTTCCATGATAGTGGTTAGTCCGATATAGCTGTTACTAACCGCATAGGTGCGATCAAAGAAGTTGTTGATTCCTGCACTCACAGAGAAACCGTTACCCAACTCGGTACCGTATTTGAGATTTAAAACCCCGTATCCGGCAATCGCTTGCTCGCCGTTATTTTCATCGTATGTTTGGTGTTTAGCCGCTATAAACTCGGCTTCAGCATAGTTTTTAGCGTCATCGAATACCAGTGCAATACGTCCTTTAAGCGGTGGGATATCGGCAAGATCTTTGTCAGTTTGCGGAAGTGTTGCGAGAGAGTCGAGTTGATTAACATTTTCTTTTGTCCCTCTTTGATATGCCATGCCCGATTCAATACTCCATTCCTTATTTAGAATATAATCAGCGGTAACATCTCCACCGACAATACGCGCATCTATATTTGCAAACGAGGTAGTTGATCCTACAACTTTATAGGCATAAATGTAGTCTTTTAAATCGCTGTAGAATACCGTACCTTTGAGATGGAGATTACCAAACGTATGCTCGACACCCATATCGATTTCACGGTTGATTGTCTCGTTTAAATTGGTATTGCCAACACTGGCAAAATAGAGTTCTCGTGCATCTGGAACACGAGATGTCTGTCCGATTCCGATAAAGAGATTTCCGTTACTACTGTAGTGATAACGCCCTAGTACGTTCGCACTGATATTGTCGTAATCGCGGTCTTTTGCAGTTGCCATCAAGTTTTGATCGGCATCGATATGAGTATCATCATACCGTAACCCTCCGCTGAGATCCCATGCATCAAAAGATTGAGATGCTTTTGCGTAAAGGCCGATGTTATCGGTATCAGCATCTGGGATCTGTATTTGAGCATAAGGGTTGAGTCGTGATCCTTTTGTTCCGTTCCAATTACGCTTTGAGAGATCGATTCCGAGGATAACCTCAGTTTCATTGAGAGAAGCACTGTTTTCGACACGAATTCCCTGAATGGTTGCATCGACCGGAGATACCATTGTCGCTGCAGCACTGGTCGCTGATGCTCTAAAATCGGTTCCCATTTCATGTTTTACTTTTGAATGATACGCTTCAATGAGAAGTTCTTCGGAAAAGGCTCCGAGACTGAAAAGTTGATACGCAGCTTTGAACATATCGGTATCGTCTTTTAACGCATCCATTGGATAGCGTGCATAGAGAACATCATCCGCACGGTCACCGAAGTAGTTGAGGGTTAGTTTTTGGTTCTCACCGATATTACCGACGATTTTCGCCCAGAAATTTTGACGTGCATACGCATCATCATTTTTGTGTGCAGTGGAATAACGTTGATTTGCAGGTGCTCCATCTGCTTGTTCAGCCATGGTTTTACTATCACCGTCTTTGTATTGACCGCTTGTCTCACGGCTGTATCCTACAAGTGCTTGAATAGCATCATTTCCCCCTTCAACCGTGGTGGAAATTTTGCGGTAATCATAACTTCCCAATGTTGCAGAAATTTCTCCGTGGAGACCTTTTTCAGGATCTTTGGTAACAACGTTAATGGCACCTCCAAGGCTCCCAAACTGCGTTACGTCAAAAGGCCCTTCTTGCACTTCAACGTTTGCAATTTGGCTCGAAGAGATGTGCATTGCCGGTGGATCCATACGGTTCGGACATGCGCCGCATATTTTGGCATCGTCGATAGTGACGTTAAGGTTGTCTTTTTTAAATCCGCGTAAAACAATGTCATTACCGATTGAGGTTGTACGAACATGGGTAATTTCAGGGAGAGCACCTGAGAGCATTTCACCCAAATCGCTTTGGCGAGAAAACTTGACAATTTCGTCTGCATTGATAGCTTTTGTATCACCTTTAGGTGCAGAAGCTTCTACGGTAATTTTTTGAATCGTGATAGGTTCTGAGGCAAGGGCAGCAACTGCTGTCAAAGAGAGGATAGTAAACTTCTTCATACTTATAATCCTTAAGTAAATATGAAGAATTGTAAGGAAGAAGTGTTACATTAGTGTTAAGTTGTTATACTTTTAGCTATGAAACTGAATATCAAACAAATTATTTTAACCTTGCTCTTATTAGCTGCTTCGGGCTATCTTCTGTATAGCGGGTTCTCTTTGTTATTCCACCCGTAATCCTATATCTTCAGGGAACTGCATCGTAACGCAGTGGAGTGAGCCGTGTTGACGGATAAGGACAGAACAGTCGATAGGGATAATGTCGCGTCCGTGAAACGCTTTTGTGCAAATTTCAATTGCTTCATTATCGTGCGGATCGTTGTAAACAGGCAATAAAACGGCATCATTGATAATCAAAAAGTTGGCGTACGTAGCCGGAAGCCGCTCTTCATCGTAAAAGGTAGGATTGCACATCGGTAAGGCGATGAGTTTAAACGTTTCTCCATCGATATCACGGAGTGCTTTTAGCTCCGTTTCCATTTTTTTCAATGCCTCGTAATGTTCATCATTTTGATCGTCACATTTGACGTACATGATCGTATCGGTATCGATAAAACGGGCAAGGGTATCGATATGGCTGTCAGTGTCATCACCCGCCAGATATCCGTGATTAAGCCATAAAATCTGCTCTACCCCGAACTGTTTTTTGAGCTCTTTTTCCATCCCTTTTTTATCCAAATGAGGATTGCGATTTGGGTTCAGGAGACATTCGGCCGTCGTAAGAAGCGAACCGTTAGCATTGGTTTCAACTCCTCCCCCTTCCAAAATGAGATCGACTGTTTGCACCGGCGCACTATAAACATCGGCGATAGCGCTACTCATCGCATTGTCACGCGAGGCATCAAATTTTCCGCCCCATCCGGTAAAGGTGAAATCGAGTAATAGGGCTTCATCTTCATCCTCATCGATGACGCTCAGAACACTGCAATCGCGTGCCCAGGTATCGTCACTCTGGTATGGGATGAAAATCAAATTTTCATGGGATTGAAAGTAGGTTTTAACGAAATCAACATCATCACACACGATAAGACAGGGTTGATAGCGTGCTACCGCATTGGCGATGTTGACAAAACACCCACGTGCTTCTTCGAGATAAGGTGCCCAATCACTCTGAGGATGGGGGAAAATGAGCTGTACAAAACTTTGAGGTTCAAATTCGGCTGGGAAATATCGCATTAATTTACCTTACAATATAATATCAATATGGGAACAATAAAACTTAGCCGTGAGGCGTTTATTCATAATCTTGACATTATCGCACACCAAATCGGTGGAAAAGATAAAATCGCAGTGGTTTTAAAAGATAACGCCTACGGTCACGGCGCTGTAATGATTGCAAAAGCCGCATCACAGTATGGGGTAAAGCAAGCAGTGGTACGTTTGGAACGTGAAGCGGAAGAGATCGCGGAATTTTTCGACAACATCCTTATTTTAGGGGATAAGCCTACGAAACTACATCCTACTTTTAGTTACGTTATCAATTCGATTGAAGCGATTGATACGTTTGCTGCGGGGAGCCGTGTAGAGTTGAAAATCGATACGGGAATGCACCGTAACGGCATCGCGATAGGTGAACTTGAAGAGGCATTTAGAGCAATGAGCGAAAAAGGACTGGTATGTATCGGTGTTATGAGCCATTTGCGCGCTTCCGATACACTCAGCAGCGAGTGGTTTTGGCAGAGCCGAAATTTCAATGAGGCAAAAAGCAAAGCATTGGAATTAGCCAAAAAGTATGGATGGGAACTCCGATGCCATCTCTCCAATTCCGGGGGTACGTTTCGCTCATCCGTATGCACAGAGGATATGGTACGCGTCGGGATTGCCCTTTATGGATGTTTGGAGATGGAGCGAACTCTCCCTCAGCCTGCTTTAAAACCGGTTCTTTCATTGTGGGGGGATCGAGTAGCGACACGCATTCTCAAAAAAGGGGAGCGGGTCGGATACAACGGTATTTATGAAGCGTGTGCAGATGAGGTGGTATCGACGTATGATTTGGGATACGCGAACGGTCTTGACCGTCTCGCATCCAACCGCTATATCACCCCTGAGGGTATCGCGTTACGCGGACGAATTTCGATGGATAACGTCGCATTTGCGAGTGATAAAGACGAATTGATGATTTTTGATGATGCCAACCATTATGCTTTATCCGTAGGAACAATCGGATATGAGATATTGGCCTGTCTCGATAAAGATTTAAAACGGGAATGGATTGATTAAATAACGTTCGCCCTGAGCTCAAGGAAACATCGCTTCGCGAGCGGTACCCTTGTTTTGTCGAAGGGTAGGTTCATGGTTCGACAGGCTCACCACGAACGAATCTACGAAGTAATCTTAATAAGATTATCGGCAAAAATGGCTCCGTCTAAACGCATATCGATTAAATCTTCTAAATCTTTTGTCTCTTCAAGGTATCCTAAAATTTTGGCATCAAAGAGATAATGTTCCGCCACTTTTTGGATTGCATCAGCGTGTTTGGGAAGAACGATGAGGTAAGAAGCCCCTAAGTTCTCAGCAATGACTGCATCCGTTATTGTCTCAATATGAAGGGCGAATCGGATATTGTTTTGACGAAGATGTTCAATGATATCGAGATTCTCAGGGGTAAAAAAGAGGCTTACGTATGAGTGTGGGGGAGTATGCCGAATTGCTTCAATAGCATCGATATGGTAGAACGACTTAGAGGGTACATAAGGGTGACCGAATAAAAGCATGGTTATCCTTCCAAACATTCGCGAGAGCAGTAGTACTTGCCATCACGCATCAGTGTTTCTTTTACCTGTACATAGGTTCCACATTTGGCACACGGTATCATTGCCTCTTCTTGTGAGTTGTCAGAAGAGGGCGGCTTAAGGCTTTTTTTCTTGAAAAAAAGAAAATAAACGCTAACGAGAACGCCGATCAATAATAAAAGTTTTAGCATGGTTATCTCTTTATAAGCAGATAGTGACGGTTTTCTGCTTCAATAATGGTGTAATCGAGTGATTTATCAATTTCATCATACACTTTTTCCCCTTTGTAAAAGAGCAAAAGGGTCCCTTCTATACAAAAAGGTTTTGAGAGTTTGAGGAGCATACCCGTATCGGTAACGGCGCGTGAGGTAATGAGATCGTAGGGCTCACTTTCCAGTTGTTCTACTCTGAGCGGTTTGACATCAACATTATCCAATCCTAAATCCGCTTTTACAAACTGCAAAAAGCTGGCACGTTTGCTGAGCGGTTCAACGAGGGTAAAATGAGTTTGCGGCATGGCGATTGCCAAAATCATCCCGGGAAATCCTGCACCGGTTCCAATATCCATCGCTTTTTTAAGAGGTGGAAGAAATGTGAGCGGTGTGATTGCATCGACAATAAACTCATCGATTTGATGAAGTGTTTTAGCACCCGTTAAATTATGAACTTTATTCCATTTTTCAAGAAGTGTTTTGTACTGTTCAACTTTCTCGAAAAAATCTTCGGGAACGGTTATATTACGGGCATTGATTAACGTTTTTAAGGGTTTCAAAGAGGCTGTCCATCTGATTTAATGTTTGGTGATGTAAACGTAAAACCCCATTTTACCCAAAGTTTAAGCGATATGAAGTGTCGAGACGGTGCTTTTTATCGGGTGATTATGGGATTTTTCAAATGCATAATAGAGTGTGGTGTAAAAAGTATTGACGTCAATCGGTTTTGCGATATGACCGTTCATCCCTGCATTACTGATATTTTGAATATCGCTCTCCAAGGTATTTCCGGTAACGGCAATAATTGGAATCAGATCTTTATCAGAATTTTGTCGAATAATCTTAGATGCTTCAAATCCATCCATAATAGGCATTTGAATGTCCATTAGAATAACACAAATATTGGAATTGTCATTGACGATATCGACCGCTTGCTGTCCGGTTTCTGCGGTAACGATCACGATATTCGTTCCCGCGAGCAAGCCCGCTATGATAGAGCGGTTGATCTCATTGTCTTCAGCCAATAAAAGGGTTTCACCGCCGAATTTTTTGAGGCTCTCTTTAAGCTTTTTGGTATTATTTTGGTGTTTTCCGCTTTGGTCCATATAACCGTAGATGGAGAGAATTGTATTGAAAATATCGAGCTGATTATAAGGTTTCGAGAGGATAAAGCCCCCCCGTTTTTTGATATCTTCACCCATCCAGACTAATTTTAAGTGATCGTCTTTGATTTGGTTTTGGAGTTCTCGCTTAAACTCTCCGCATAAGGAGATCTTCGTATCAATAAAAACAATATCAAAATGGTATTTTTGAAAGAGGGCAACGGCATCGAGTGAATCAACCACTGCTTTTACTTCATAATGAAAATATTCCAATCCTCGCTGCAAAACCGCTGCATTGTCTTGGTTCTCATCTAAGATCAAAGCATTTTTGGACATTAAATCGGTTGTTGGAAGACGGTAGTGCCGTTTTTCAAAATCAAAATCTGAATGAAGTTTGATATCAAATGAGAAAGTACTTCCTTCATTAAGGAGACTGTGGACGTGGATCGTCCCTCCCATCAGTGAAACCAAGTTTTTACAAATAGCAAGTCCTAAACCGGTTCCGCCATATTTTCGCGCAATGGAATCGTCAGCTTGGGAATACGATTGGAAGAGGCGGGCAATTTGTTCTTGATCCATTCCGATACCGGTATCGATGATCTCGAAATGAATTTTGAGGTTCAAACGGCTGATTTGTTGTCCACGGGCTCGGAGAATCACACTCCCTTTATCCGTAAATTTAACCGCATTATTGAGTAAATTAACGAGTACCTGTAAGAGGCGCAGTGGATCGCCGATCAATTTGTTCGGAACACTTCGATCGATATCAAAAATCAGTTCGATCTGTTTCTCATTGGCTTTATGGGAGACTATATTGGAAATATCATCTAAAAGAGCATTAAGATCATAGGGTATCTGCTCAATGGTTATTTTGCCTGCTTCTATTTTTGAGTGGTCTAAAATATCATTGATGAGATTCAAGAGCAAAGAGGCGGAATCTTTGATTTTTGAAATTTGTGAGCGTTGCGTAACGGTGAGTCTGGATTCAAGAACGAGATGACTCATCCCCATAACGGCATTAATAGGGGCACGTATCTCATGACTCATCATAGCGATAAAATCATTTTTCGCTTGGATGGAGTCTTGAATCTGCTCTTTTTCTTTAAAAAGTGCATTGTATTGTTCTCTAAGTGTCTTATAACTTCTTTCACGCCAAGCTATAAAGAAGAGAGCAGCGAGCAAACCGATTATTAAACTCCATGTCACAGAAAAGAGAGAGTTTTCTTCATTAGACATAGGTAACTGTGAGGTAGAATCTGGAATTGGTGATGTTTTTACCGTAGGAGTTGCTACTGTAGTTGATGGTTTTTCTTCGGGTATCTGTTGTTGAGGCAGAGTTTTTTGGTGTATTGCTAAAAGATACTGAATATCATCGGCAACTCCTTGAGATACAAATGCTTTTGGATGTTTAGCACGTATGGTATGAACGAAAGTTTTCGCGTCTTGTCGAGAAGCAAACGGTTCTGCCGCGATAATGTAACGTCCTCCTGATTTACGAAAATGGAGGAGAAATTTTTCATCATGAGAGTATTGAGAGACGATTGATGAGGGATTTGCGAGGTAGCTTTCATAGGCTTTGCGAGCTTCCCCTTTTGTTGGATGCTCTTCTATGACCGCCTTATAGTGGTCACTCAGGGCAAAAAGGGGGAAAAAAATGATAAAAAGTAAAATAAGTAACCGCATATTCCCTCAATTTTTTATTATAGTAATAGATTCTAACTTAAAAAAGTAGGATAAATATTGAATCGTGCTAAATGATGTGTCCCATCTGCTCTTTTTTAACTTTTAAATACCCTTCATTGTGGGGGTTTGGATCGATAATAACAGGAACTCGTTCGGTAATTTCGACGTTCAGCTCTTCCACCACGTTGACTTTGGCTGGATTGTTGGTCAGAAGACGAAGTTTTGTAAGATTAAAATCGTTGAATATCTCTTTGACCACATCATAGGTACGTTGATCCGGTGCAAAACCAAGCTCGATATTGGCTTCGATCGTATTACGTCCTTGATCTTGGAGGCAATAGGCGTTGATTTTATTGAGAAGGCCGATATTACGTCCTTCTTGACGATGGTAAATGACCAAGCCCCCTTGTTCAGCGATCAATTTTAATGCTTTGTGTAACTGATTGTTACAGTCGCATTTGATGCTTCCTAACGTATCACCGGTCAGGCATTCGGAATGGATACGAACTAACGGGGATTCCTGTTCTTCGAAATGCTCGGTAAAGATGGCTAAATGTTCTTGTATCCCCTCTTTGTAAACACGGATTTTAAAATGCCCGTATTTGCTGGGAAGATTGGCGATTGCAGATTTTTCGAAATGTATTTGTGTATTCATCTGGCAATTATAATTTTCTATTCTTAATCTAACACTTGCTACACTTCTTTCAATATTTATATCGGAGTTATTTATGGAGCGTTTTCGCCGCACCCGTCTTAATTCACATCTTCGTTCATTGGTTCGTGAAACCCATGTCGGTGTGAATGATTTTATTTATCCGCTCTTCGTTAGACCAGGAGAAGGGATCAAAAACGAAGTTGCTTCAATGCCTGGCGTTTATCAGATGAGTCTGGATGAAATACTCAAAGAGTGTGAACTTCTTCAGTCACTCGGAATTTATTCGATTATTCTTTTCGGTATCCCTGAAGTAAAAGATTCGGTGGGCTCGGATGCCCTGTGCGATAACGGGATTATTGCGACAGCTATTCGAGCCATCAAACGCGCCTATCCTAAAATGTTCGTGGTAACGGATCTGTGTTTTTGCGAGTATACCGATCACGGTCACTGCGGAATACTGGATCACGTTCATGAGACGGTGGATAATGATTTGACACTTGGCATTTCAGCGCAGCAGGCGCTGGTGCATGCACGTGCAGGGGCTGATATGATTGCCCCATCAGGGATGATGGACGGGATTATTACGACATTGCGTGACGCTCTTGATGGGGGCGGATATGTGAATCTTCCCATTATGAGCTATTCGACAAAATTTGCGAGCGGCTATTACGGGCCGTTTCGGGATGTGGCCGAATCGGTTCCGAGTTTCGGTGATCGCTCTACCTATCAGATGGATCCGGCCAATCGTCGTGAAGCAATCCGTGAAAGCCTCATTGATGAAGCGCAGGGTGCCGATATCCTGATGGTAAAACCGGCGTTAGCGTATTTGGACATCATCCGCGATATTCGTGAAGCGTCTCAATTACCCCTTGCGGTGTATAACGTGAGCGGTGAATACGCGATGCTCAAACATGCAGGACGCGCGGGGTTGATCGATTATAACCGTGTGATGATGGAGACGATGGTAGGGTTTAAACGTGCCGGCGCTGACATTATCATCAGCTACCATGCTAAAGAAGTGGCACAACTTCTATCTTGATTTGAACGCCAACGGAGAATTCCTCCCTTTGGATACACTGGCCGTTATGGCACTGAAGCTTGCCTCAGCTGAGGCAGAATTGTTAATGAATTTTTTTTATGATATGATTGTTTTTTGTATCGAAGGATAGACGTGAGACATTTTTTGACCCTAAAAGATTACTCAAAAGAGGAAATTCTTGAAATTTTGGAGTTGGGCCTTCAAATTAAACAGGAAGTAAAAGCAAAAGTCTTTACTCCCCATCTTGCTAATCAGACATTGGCGATGATTTTTGAAAAAAGTTCTACCCGTACCCGTGTCAGTTTTGAGGTAGGGATGTATCAACTTGGCGGGCATGCACTGTTCCTTTCCAATCGTGATATCCATTTGGGTCGTGGGGAACCGGTTAAAGATACCGCGCGCGTTATCTCTTCGATGTGTGATATGGTGATGATCCGTACCTACGAGCAATCAATGCTTGAAGAGTTTTCCCGAAATTCCAAAGTCCCCGTTATTAATGGCCTCAGCGACAGTTATCATCCGGTTCAGCTTTTGGCTGATTATATGACAATGATGGAGTGCGGCAAAGATAAAAATCCGATCGTAGCCTATGTCGGTGACGGTAATAATATGACTCACTCATGGTTAATGCTAGCAAGCAAGCTTGGATTTGAACTTCGTATTGCAACCCCAAAAGGATATGAATGTGATCCTGCGGTTATCGCCGATGCTCTTTTGTTCAGTGAGCAAAGCGGTGCTAAAATCATGGTCACTAATGACCCCAAAGAGGCGGTCAAGGGAGCTACGGTTGTAACCACGGATACGTGGATTTCAATGGGGCAAGAAGAGGAAAAAGCACAGCGGATACGGGCCTTTGAAGGTTACATCGTAGACGAAGCCCTCATGTCATTAGCTACCGAAGAAGCAATATTCTTGCATTGTCTTCCGGCCTATCGCGGTGTTGAAGTGAGCGAAGCCGTATTAGAAGGGGCTCAAAGTTTGATTTTCGAAGAGGCAGAAAATCGTCTGCATGCACAAAAAGGGTTAATGGTTTGGTTAAATAAACATCGTTAGGAGAGAGTATGCGTTCATTATGGCTATTGGCTGTGTTAAGTTTGAGTCTCTGTGCTGCGGAAGTGGTAAAAGTTGGTGATAAGTTTAAAGATTCGGGTAAATGTAAAGCCTGTCATAGCCATATTGTAAAGCAGTGGGAAGACTCTTGGCACTCAAAATCCCATTACGATAACGATGAATACTTCCGAAAAACGATTGATTATGTTGCTCGAAAGAATAACCGAAAGTCGCTGAACAGCATTAAAATTGAGTGTGCTGTTTGTCACAATCCTCGCATTTCGGTTACTTCAACGTCTGCTGAATACGAAGCGATTGCCGCTTTGAATCTCGATAAAGATACGGCTGCAGCTAAAGCACTGAAAAGCGATACGATTTCCGAGGGGATTAACTGTGTGGTCTGCCATAACATTGACCAAATTCACGATAATCTTCCGGATTCAAAGCGGGGAATACATCGGGTAACATGGATGAAAAGCGGTACAATGAGCGGCCCTTATGATGATGCTAAATCCCCTTATCATAAAGTTGAGCCAAGAGATTTTATGGATAATAATCCTAATCAGCTCTGTTTTGTTTGTCATGCCAACGACTCGTCGGAAGAGGGGCACCGGTTTAGCAATATGCAAGCAGAGTTTGTCAATGGTGGGCGAGCGTGTGTTGATTGTCATATGGGGCCTCGAAAAGATGGTGTTGCAGCAACATTGCGAGATGTAAACGGAAAAGTAAAAAAACGTCTGATTCGTGAGCATGGTTTCGAAGGTGCCCATACTGAGCAAATGTGGCAGGGTGCGTTAAAAGTAGATGCTCGTAAATCAGGGGCAAATTTAGCGGTTACATTGACCAATCCTCAACCGCATGCGTTGCCAAGCGGATTTGGCTCACGTGAAATCGTGATTGATGCTCAATATTACAGCGGCACTAAAGCGCTTAAATCAGAAAGTTTGTCGTTGACTTCGCATTATCTAACCAAACGAGGTAAGCCGACAATCCCTCATTTGGCGGATAAAACGGTTCAAAATATCTCAATTCCAGCCCTTGGTTCTAAAACATTTACGGTACCTATGGCAGTGGGTGCGGATCAAGTGGTTGTTGTGGTTTCATATCGCTTGGTGAATGATGAAGTACGTGAAATATTGGATCTGAAAGATCCGATTTGGTCGAAGAAGATGGTGATTAAAAAATTAAATGTGAAACTCTAAGGGGCTTTGCCCCTTAATTCATCTCTACTTTGATGATGAGGTCATTTCCTTCTTCGACAATTGAAAAATTGTGTTTTTGACAAAAAGTTTCATTCATCTCTTCTGCCCATTCTTTTGCTTCAACCATCGCATCGTCTTTGTTTTCGAACGTTTTAACACTCTCCATACCGCTTCGTTTGAAACAGCCGCACTCTTTTTCCATTTTTACATTGAACATGATGACTCCTGATTTTTAAGTATACATTTTCGGAAGTATAGTTTTAAAAGATTAAAAAAATCAGACAAAATAGAAACGTTTTGAAACTAAAGGTTATCTTTATCTTTTGTTAAAGTGTTACTATCAGCGTATTTTATAAAATATTCAGCTATCATTCCATTTGAATTTTGGGTACCTTCTAAAGAGATTGACGAATCTTTTTCTAAGGTGCCCTCGCGGATGAGAATCCAACTTATCCTCATTAAAATTTCTCTCCCCCATGAGTGGGCAAGCGTAACTGGTCGGAAATAGGTTTTCCGATGGCGTATATATAAAGGGTCATTATGAACGTAATAGAAGAAGCAATCACAGACGAAAACTTGGTAACATTTGAATCTTTCGGTCTTAGAAAAGAGATCATGCAAAGTATCAATTATGCCGGTTTCAAAACTCCAAGTCCGATCCAACAAATGGTTATTCCTGTTATTATGGAAGGGCGTGACGTCGTAGGACAAGCTCATACCGGTACAGGTAAAACAGCGGCATTCGGTCTTCCTGCATTGAATAAAATGCATTTAAAAGGGGGAATTGAAGCCCTTATCATCACTCCGACACGTGAACTTGCGAACCAAGTCGGTGATGAAATTTTCAAATACGGTAAACACCTCGGTGTTCGTACCGTAACAATTTACGGCGGAAGTTCGTATAACCGTCAAATGGATCTCATCGAGCGCGGCGCACAAGTTATCATCGCTACTCCGGGACGATTACTTGATATGTTGAGCCGTAATATGCTCAAAGGCTTTACCCCTTCAACCGTTATTTTGGATGAAGCAGACGAAATGCTCGATATGGGCTTTTTGGATGATATTAATGAGATTTTCACCTATTTGCCGACTGAGCGTCAAACATTGCTCTTCTCAGCAACTATGCCTGCTCCGATCAAACAATTGGCTGAGCGTATTTTGGTAAATCCATTTTTTGCATCAATCACCAAATCTGAGACAACGAACACGGATATTACGCAACAATATTATGTTATTGAAGAATCAGAACGTGATGATGCGATTATCCGTCTTATGGACTCAGAAGATGCGAAAAAAACCGTTGTATTCTGCCGAACCAAAAAAGAGGTTGATCGTCTCTCTAATGTCCTTTCAGCTGCAGGCTATATGGCAAAAGGACTACATGGTGACATGGAGCAACGTCAACGTGAAAGTGTTATCAAAGGGCTTAAAACCGATGCAGTTGATGTATTGATCGCGACAGACGTTGCGGCGCGCGGATTGCACATTGATGACGTTACTCACGTTTTCAACTACCATATCCCATTCGATCCTGAGAGTTATGTTCACCGTATCGGACGTACAGGACGTGCGGGTAAAAAAGGGGTTGCAATTACCCTTGTTACTCCAATGGAGTTTAAAGAACTTCAACGTATCCGTGCTAAAGTCGGTACCACAATGGAACACGCGTATATTCCAAGTAAATTGGATGTTAAAGAGGCGCAAGTTACCCGTTTGGTTCGTGAAATTGAAAAACAACATGTCTATGATGAAGCGCATAAAGTGCTTGATTTGTTGAAACAAGATTACGATCAAGAACAAATTGCCTATAAATTGATCTCTGTATTGATGGAACGCAATACCGTTGCAGGACCGAATAACATCGGTATCGCAGCGGAACGTTTGGAAAAAATTCTAAGCAACCTATCAAATCGTGGTGATCGTGGCGGACAACGCAGCGGCGGGTTTAACCGCAACCGTAATGGCGGAAACCGAAGCGGCGGAGGCGGATATCGTGGTAACAACGATCGCAATGCCGGTGGTGGCGAACGCAGTGGAAGCGGTGAGCGTAGCGGTGGCGGTGAACGCGGTGGAAATGACCGTGGTGAACGTTCACGCAGTTTCAGCGGACAAAAACCAAAACCTCGTTATTAATAACTGATATTATGCACTTTGCCGGCAAAGCCTGCAAAGTGGCAGGGACAAATGTCCCTACAACCCCCTAAAGCTACCCGTATCATTCGGATACGGGAGAGAAAGCTAATTCTCTTTTGATCTTTTCTATAAACGGCTCCATCGGGGCCTCTAAGACAAATCCTTCTCTTTGTTTCATCCCCCACATCGGCTCCGGAAAATAGCTGTCGTTTTCAAAGCGTGCCATAATATGCCAATGGACTCTTGGTAACATATTTCCAAATGAAGCAATATTGATTTTAGTAGGTTTGAAATACTCCAGCATCACTTTTTCAATGATGTCGAGAGATTCCCAAATCATTTTTTTCTCTTCGCTTGAGCATTCAGAGAACTCTTTATGGGGAGCATGAGTAAAGATTTTTAACCAAGGGATTTCGGATTCGTGGAGTTCTATAGTGATGAGAGTATTGGAATAAAGCATAAATGACCTCGTTTGTCATTCCAAACTTGATTTGGAATCTAGTATTTTCATACAAGGGATAGATGCCGTATCAAGTACGGCATGACGAGCTAAATACCTTTTCCGGCAAACGGAACTAAGGCACTTCCCCATGTTAAACCGCCGCCAAACGCATCGAGAAGCATCAAATCTCCCTCTTGCAAGCGTCCTGACTCATAGATATCATTGATAGCCATAGGGATAGAGGCACCGGAGGTATTACCGTATTTTTCTACCGTTAAAACGACTTGCTCCTCTTTGAGATCAAGGGCGTCACCGACTGCTTTAATAATGCGGTAATTGGCTTGATGCGGTACGAAATGCTTGATTTCTGTAGAAGCAATATTATTTTGCTCTAAAATATCGATTACATCGCTGGTGAGGGTACGAACCGCCACTTTAAAGGTTTCATTCCCTTTCATACGCATAAAACACCCTGCCGCTTCACGATCCAGCTCATCATGCACTGAGCCGCTTCCGCCGTTGGGTGTCATGAGCAAATCAGCAAATGAACCATCAGACCCCGTATGGATATCGATGATGGCTTCGGATTTATTTTCGGTAGCGCTGATAACCGCTGATCCGGCACCATCACCAAAGAGGATGCAAGTACCGCGATCACTGTAATCAGTAATACTACTCAGTCTCTCTGCACCAACGATAAGGACATTCTTTTTCATTCCCGATTCGATAAAGGCTTTTGCGATACTTAGCGCATAGACGAATCCGGTGCATGCGGCGGATACGTCAAAAGCGGTGACTTTTTCCAATCCGAGTTTGGTAGCGATAATCGTAGCCGTTGAAGGCATACAGAAATAATCAGGGGAGATTGTTGCACAGATGAGCATATCGATTTGGCTTTTATCGAGTCCAGAACGCTCAATCGCTTTTTCGGCTGCTTTCACCCCCATATCGCTGGTGGTTTCGTTTTCTGCAGCAATATGACGTTCTTTAATACCGGTACGTTTTGTAATCCACTCATCCGTGGTATCGACCATTACTTCAAGCTCAGCATTGGTAAGGATTTTAGAGGGAACATAAGCTCCGATAGAACGAAACGCAGCGTACATAATTAGCCTTTATAAGGGATCGAAGTTTATTTTTTAAGCTCTTCGAGACGATTCTCAATATGCTCATTTACACCGGTATTAACATAGCGAATGGCTTGAAAAATTGCATTTTTAATCGCTTTAGGGTTGCTTTTACCGTGACTGACAATAGCACACCCTTTGATACCGACTAACGGTGCTCCGCCGATTTCAGCATAATCGATCTGCTTTTTAAGTAACTTAAAGACCTTACGCATTAAGAGTGCGCCGGTAATTGCTACCGGTGATTTGCGGATGTACTCTTTGATAAAGTAGCTGATTGTTGATGCTACCCCCTCAGAAGCCTTGAGAACAAGATTACCGATGAACCCGTCACATACAATGACGTCACAGCTGCCATCAAAGATATTGTTACCTTCGACATTACCGATAAATCCTTTTTGTCCCTCGAGCAACTTAAAAGTCTCTTTGGTAACTTCGTTTCCTTTAGAATCTTCTTCACCGTTGGCGAGCAAACCGACGCGCGGATTGTCCAGTTTAAACATATCTTGAGCGTAGTAGTATCCCATAATCCCAAATTGGAAAAGGTGTTCTGCTTTGCAGTCAACATTGGCACCGGCATCCATCAAAATACTGCGTTTGCCGCTTTTGGTCGGCATTGAAGTTACCAATGCAGGACGCAAAACATTTTTTAAACGCCCGAGTCGGAGTGTTGCCAATGTCATGGTCGCACCGCTGTGTCCGGCACTGACAACTCCGTCAGCTTCACCGTTACGGACCAACTCAACCGCTTTGTAGATTGAGCTCTCTTGGCGCTTAAGCGCATCGGTAGCCGCATCACCCATATCGATGACGTCATCCGCTTCGACAATTAAAATCTTATCTTTATAGCCCTTGGGTAATAAAGATAAGATCTCATCTTTTTTACCAACTAGAATTGGTTGAAACTTCACTTCTTTGAGAGCTTCAAGTGTCCCTTTAACAATCGGTTCGGGACCGAAGTCCCCGCCCATTGCATCAATTGCAATTCTAATCATCGATTATTTATACTCACCGGTGGTCGGATTGACATAGTGAGACAATTTGTACGTGCCGTCTTTATCTTTAACCGGACGTGCAAGAGAAATTTTATAGTGAGTTCTGCGTTTTGCGGCGCGAGAATGACTCACTCTTCTTTTAGGTACTGCCATAGTATTTATCCCTTTCTATTTAGATTTTAGAACTCTCGATCTAACGAGGTTCCTTCGCAGTTTTTGCAACAAAAATAGTCGCTTTTGATCAGTTCGATTTCCGATTTGAGAAGCTCTTCCATATCAATCATTGATCGGTCGATTTCGACGACATCCAACTCTTCGTCGTTGCCTTCATATATCCCATCGCTTAGGTAAAAAGAGATATCTTCATGTAAAGATTTTTCTACCACTTCGGCACAAATATCGCAAGGAATCGAAATACTCCCTGTAATTGTACCGTTTAATTGGGCAAGATTGCTTTTTTTCAGGATTAAATCACCCGAAAAAAATGCATTGTCACTATTTGCCTCAAAATGAAGCGGTTGTGATCCCAATTTTCTAAATGTTATTTTCATGACAATTACGAAATTTCGCGTCCTGAAAAGAAAAATGCGATTTCAATTGCCGCATTTTCAGCAGAGTCACTTCCGTGGACTGCATTAGCATCGATATTTTCAGCGAAATCAGCACGGATAGTTCCAGCTGCAGCTTCTTTAGGATTTGTAGCACCCATTAAATCACGGTTTGTAAGAACAGCGTTTTCGCCTTCAAGAACAGTGATAACAACCGGGCCGCTTACCATGAAATCAACGAGGTCGTTGAAGAAAGGGCGTGCAGCATGTACTGCGTAAAACGCTTCTGCGTCTTGACGTGAGAGTTGAACTTTTTTCATAGCCGCGATTTTAAGGCCGTTACTTTCGAAACGATCCAAAATTTTACCGATGACACCTTTTGCTACGGCGTCTGGCTTGATGATTGACAATGTTTGTTCCATCAATGCTCCTGTTTTGTGTGTAAAAAATAGAACGGGATTATAGCCAAACAATAATTTAAGTAAGATTAAAGATGAAGAAAGAAAGAAAAGAGAAGGAAAATTGCGTAACCAAAGGGAAATAATCCCTTTGGTTATTAAACATCTTAGTTAACGACGTTTGCTCTTGAAGAACGCATTTCAGCGGTAACATCATCACGGTGAGATGGGCTTGCACCGATTTCATCCCATGTGATACAACCCTCAGTCGGACAGGCAGTTGCACATGCAGGCTCATCGTGGTGACCGACGCACTCGACACATTTGTCAGCGTAAACGTAATAAACTTCTTCACCTGTTGGGTTATCGTCCTCGTCTACGATCGCTTCTACCGGACACTCGTCGATGCAAGCGCCACAGTTAATACAGGTATCATTAATGACTACTGCCATAGGATTCTCCTTGGTTAATATAAATATGGGCTAACTATAACAGAAGAATTTTAAACCCACCTAAAAAATAAGGTGGGTGAATGAAGATTATTTGAAGAGTGTTACGGAAGTGTAATTTAGAGCCCTAGGTAGGCTTTAATTGCGTCAACTTTGTCTGTTTTTTCCCATGTAAATTCAGGAAGTTCACGTCCAAAATGACCATAAGCTGCTGTTTTACGATAAATCGGGCGGAGTAAATCAAGCGATTCTATAATCCCTTTTGGGGTTAGGTTAAAGAGCTCTTTGACGCACGCTTCGAGTTTTTCTTCGGGTACAACAGAGGTTCCATGAGAATTGACCATAATGGAAATAGGTTTAACAACACCGATGGCGTAAGATACTTGGATTGTCGCTTTTTCGCATGCACCCGATGCAACAAGATTTTTAGCAACATAACGTGCAGCATAGGCAGCTGAGCGGTCAACCTTGGTCGGGTCTTTTCCACTGAATGCGCCGCCGCCATGAGGACAAGCTCCACCATACGTATCGACGATAATTTTCCGTCCCGTCAGCCCTGCATCGCCTTGTGGACCGCCGATGACAAATTTACCGGTCGGGTTGATATGATAGACGATATTCGGAGACATCAAATCGGCTGGAATAACAGCCTTTATAACCTCTTCAATAACATCGGCGTGAAGCTTTTCCTGAGAAATTTCAGGAGCGTGTTGGGTAGAGACAACAACCGTTTCAACCGACACCGGTTTGTCATCAACGTAACGAATGCTTACTTGTGTTTTGCCATCAGGGCGAAGGTAGGGGATAATCCCCTCTTTACGTACTTGGGCTAAACGTTCCGCTAAACGGTGAGAGAGATAAATCGGCAATGGCATTAAAACGTCGGTTTCGCGGCATGCGTAACCAAACATAAGCCCTTGATCTCCTGCGCCGATTTCACCCCCTTCTTGATCAACCCCTTGGTTGATGTCGGGTGATTGTTCGCCGATACCGTTCAAGACGGCGCACGAGCGGTAATCAAATCCGTAGGTCGCGTCGGTGTAGCCGATTTCACGGACGACTTGACGGGCGATTTCTTGCATTGGAGCATAAGCCGTTGTTTTAAGCTCACCGGCGATGACACAAAATCCGTTAGATACGAGGGTTTCGCACGCTACACGCGCTTTTGGATCATGTTCAATGATGTAATCAAGAATTGCATCACTGATCTGATCGGCCATTTTATCGGGATGCCCTTCGGTGACGGATTCAGAGGTGAAAATATATTCTTTAGGCATAAAAATCCTTGGAGGAAATGTTAAATCTTTGTGGTTAAGCGGATTATAGCGAATAGTGTTTTAAGTTTTTTAATTGCTTTGTAGATAATCTCTTTCCCAAAAGAAATCGATCCAATCCGTAGCTTCATGTAAGGAAAAGTCGGGTTGGAGCAGTGCTGAAGATTTGGTAAAAAGGGTAGCCGTTTTAAATTCACACGTTGGATATTCGGAATGCAAAATAGGCATAAGAGCTGCGAGAGTTTGTCCGCTGTCGACAATATCGTCGACTACGAGAACCCGTTTAGAGCCACTAAGGTCACACGTTCCTAGAATCGTCACGTTTTCACGTTGAGCATCACCATCGTAGCTCTCTACGCGAATGCTTTGAAGATTACGAGTCTCCAAATTCATGGAGAGGGCATGCGCGAGCGTCATCCCCCCACGCGCAATGGCGATAATGGCATCCGGTTGGAAGGATTTGCATTGTTGGCTCAAGATTTGGACGTCGGTACAAAATCGTTTATAATCATAGTATATCATTTTGAAATCATATCATAAGGGCATCTGCGCTATAATAAAATATCAATTAAAGCGCAGCACTAAAACGCAACATAAGCGCAGCCAATCGAGATTAGCGTCTCGCAAAGGCATAAATACTAGGAAGTCTATGAAAAAATTAGCGATTATCGGTCGTCCGAATGTCGGCAAAAGTTCCCTCTTTAACCGTTTGTTAAAACAGCGTGATGCGATCACCTCTGAACAAGCAGGTACGACACGTGATGTCAAAAAACGTGTTGCCGTAGTGGTGGATAAAGAGGTGGAGATTCTCGATACGGGCGGATTGGATGAGGGGTGTGAACTCTTCGACCGGATTAAAGAAAAATCCCTCAAAGCAGCGCATGAAGCCGATATTATCCTCTTTATGGTGGACGGTAAAAGCCTCCCTGAAGAAGATGATAAAAAACTCTTTTACGAGCTTGAATCGATGGGGAAAGCGATTGCTTTGGTCGTTAATAAAATCGATAATGACAAGATGCAAGAGAAACTGTGGGAATACTATGAGTTCGGAACAGAGCGTATTTTTGGTATTTCCGTTTCCCATAACCGTTCGGTTCTTCCGCTTCTAAACTGGATTGCTTCCGAACTGCCTGAATCTTCTATTGTCAAACCTGAAGATGAAACAGCAGAAGAAGATGAGATGGACGGATTTGATGCGGCTTTGAGAGCCTCTTCGGATGATGAAGAATTCGAAGAGGATGAGGACGATGGATTCTTTATCCCCGAAGAGGATGGTGAAGAAGAGGAGACATCGATTGAAGCGCTCGAAGAGGCTTATCGCGGAATCGTCAAAGAGTATGAAGCGGGTGATGTAAACCAGATGAAAGTGGCGATCATCGGTCGTGTTAATGTCGGTAAAAGCTCACTCCTTAATGCACTTCTCGGAGAAGATCGCTCAGTGGTCAGTTCCGTTGCAGGGACAACCATCGACCCGATTGATGAGATGGTAGAGTATCAAGATAAAAAGATCACCTTTATCGATACCGCAGGGATTCGCAAACGGGGGAAAATTCTCGGGATTGAAAAATACGCACTTATGCGTACCGAAGAGATGTTGGAGACGGCTGATATCGCCCTTCTCGTACTCGATGCATCCCAACCGTTTATGGATTTGGATGAGAAAATCGCGGGGTTTGTCGATAAAAACCGTCTCGCGTGTTTGATCGTTCTCAACAAATGGGATCTGGCACCGAAAGAAGATTACGACAAAATTATGACAGAAGTACGAGACCGTTTTAAATTTTTGAGCTATGCACCGATCATTACGATTTCAGCGCAGAGCAAACAGCGTGTTCACAGAATTTTTGATATGTTGCTCAAAATCAATGAGAACTATTCACAGCGTATCTCTACCGGTAAACTCAACGAAGTAATCCAAGCTGCGATGCGCAAACATATCTTGCCAAGTATCAACGGTATGAATATCCGTCTCTATTTTGCAACACAGTACGATATCCGTCCACCGCGTATCGCGCTCATTATGAACAAACCGCAGGGGCTCCATTTCAGCTACCGTCGATATTTGACGAATCAGTTACGAGAGCAGTTTGATTTTGAGGGGACTCCGGTACTCTTTAAAGCGAAAGCGAAAAATACGAATCGAAGACCGAAACCGCATAAAACTCGGTCGATGTGGTGATTTTCTCTTACTTGGTTCGATAATTCTCCCGTTCGTGGTGAGCTTGTCGAACCATGAACTCTCCGTTTCCCCTTCGACAGGCTCAGGGCGAACGGATGCTTTTTCCGTCATTCCCGACTTGATCGGGAATCCAGCTTCTTAATAAACAAAAATTTTCATATTTATTATGCTACAATTTATTCAAACAAAAAATCATAATAATGAGTAAAAATATGAATATGCGAAAAGAAATTGAAAGATTAATGTATTGGTATGTTCCTTCAATTATAGTTGCTTTGCTTATAGAGTATATACTGACGGGATACATCAGAGCATCTCATGATTTATCCTCAATTATGCTATGGTCTTCGATAGTGATAAATATTGTAATCAGCCATTTGCATCATATTGTGGTTGCCATTTGGCTTTTTATTATATCTAAGCAGTTGAATCAAAAAAATATTTTATGGTCACTTTTTGGATTAGTAGCCCATTTGTTTGCCGCAGTAATTTTTCTTGTTTTATATGTTTATGAGAAAAACGAGATGGATTCCCGATCTACCTTAAAGGGCACGTGAAGTCGAGAATGACGAGACGAGAAAACTTAATTTTCCGTTCGTGGTGAGCCTGTCGAACCATGAACTCTCCGTTTACCCTTCGACAAGCTCAGGGCGAACGGAGATAAACCACGAACGGGAGAGAAAATCATCCCTAAACCGACTTAGCCAACCTCGACACCTCGTTCCAATCTCCTCGTATCATTGCCTCTTTCTTTTTACGGCTCCATCCTTTTATCTGTTGTTCCGAAGCCAAGGCTTCTTCTCTCGTCGTAAATTCTTGTGAGAAAACTAAAGTGAGAGGGTGGCGTTTGAAGGTGTAACAGCTCGGTATCGCTCCGCTCATATGTTCAGCGAGGCGTTTTTCAAGATTATCGGTGTGACCCGTGTAGTAACTGTTATCGGAGCAGTGGAGGATGTAGACGTGAAAAGGCATGAAAATCCTTTATTATTCCGTTCGCCCTGAGCTTGTCGAAGGGTGAATATTTATAAGGGGATGTTCATGGTTCGACAGGCTCACCACGAACGGAAGACGACTACGATTAAAACGGTTTTACAATAACGAGAGCAACAATCCCCATCAATAAAAGGGTGGGTACTTCATTATACATACGAAAAAACTTCCCGCTTTTATACGCTGTGTTCTCTTTGAGTTTGAGACGGTAATGTCCGAGTGTGAAAAAATAAGCGGTTAAAATGGCTACGAGAGTCAGTTTCGCGTGCATCCATCCCCCCATCTGAAATACATTTACTCCGTTGTAGTGTTGTGTAGACATAACTATTAATGCTATTCCTGAGAGCAATGTTGCCCAAAATGCCGGAACACCGATGTATTTGTAAATCTTCATCTCCATTACTTCAATAACATCGATAAATCCCTGATTGGTTCCATTTTCGACATGATAGACAAAAAGACGGGGGAGATAAAAAAGTACTGCAAACCATGAGACCATTGAGATAATATGAAACCAAAGCATCCAGTTGTACATGTAATTTGTCCTATTGTGTTAAATTAAACGGTAGGGTATCAAAAAAAGATTAATAACTACAGATGTTTTTTAACCCAAGCGATAATTTGTGGGGTGGGTAAAGCACCGCTGAACTGATCAACGATACGGTTATTTTTAAAGGCGATGACGGTGGGGATAGAGCGGATACCGAAACGTCCCCCGAGGTGCTGTTGTTCTTCGGTATTAATCTTGATAAATAGCGCTTTGAGAGGGAAGTGACGTGCCGCTTCTTCGAACGAGGGTGCCATACTTCGGCATGGTCCGCACCACGGTGCCCAAAAATCGGCGATAATAAGCCGTTCATCATTAAGCATTAATCGATCAAATGAGGATGCGTCTACCGAAATGGGCTTAGTATCGAGAAGGGAGTCTTTGCAGTGTCCGCACGCGGCTTTTACGTAGGAGTCTTTTAATGGAATGGCATTCACGCCCCCGCAGTGGGGGCAGAGGACATTGATTTTATTCATGGATTACTCCACAATCTCTTCTCCAACCACTTCGATGTCACGGATGGATGAGGTATGGTGATCTTTTACTTTATCATGGAGACGGCGAAGCGCTTTGTTGGCACGTTCAATCGCTAAATCGATGGCGGTATCGAGATCTTCATCAGTATCATTGATAACTACCGGTTGTGCGTGAGCAATATGGATGTCAAATTCGACCCCGACCCCATTTTTTTCTTTTGAGATCATAACGTTTACGGTTGTGATATCAAGATGAAAGCGTTTAAAATTTTCGATCGCGAGAGCAATATGGTCGTTTAGGTGTTGGGTAAGTTTAATCTCTTTCGAGCGAATTTGAGTATTCATTGTGAATCCTTTGTAGTTGAACTGTGAAAAAATATAGCATATCTTTTCTTAAGAGGAAGCTTAAGAGACTCTGCGGTAAAATATTCTCTATTCAAGGAGATAATTTTGAGAGTATTAACCGGTATTCAACCATCAGGCGATTTACATATTGGAAACTATTTCGGTTCGATCAAAGCGATGATCGATTCACAAAACGATCATGAGGTTTTTGCGTTTATCGCCAACTATCATGCTATGAGTTCACTCAGCGACGGTGAGCGGTTATCAAAACTGACGATGCAGGCGGCAACCGATTTTTTAGCTTTGGGGATGGACCCGCAAAAGTCTACCTTTTGGGTGCAGTCGGATGTGAAAGAGGTTCTCGAACTCTACTGGATACTTTCCGGTTTCACTCCGATGGGGTTGCTAGAGCGGGCGCACAGTTACAAAGATAAAGTGGCGAAAGGGATTGCGAGTAATCACAGCCTCTTTTCCTATCCTGTTTTGATGGCGGCGGATATTTTATTGTTCGGCTCTCAAGTGGTACCTGTCGGAAAAGATCAAATTCAGCACGTTGAGATTGCCCGCGACATCGCGATCAAGTTTAATAACCAATACGGCGATATTTTCACGATCCCTGAGTTTCGGGTCGATGCAAACGTCGCTACGGTTCCGGGGATCGATGGGCAAAAGATGTCGAAGAGTTATGGCAATACGATCCCTATTTTCTCAGAAGAGAAGATTCAGTCGAAAATCATCAAAAAAATTGTGACTGAAGCGGTACCGATGGAAGAGTCTAAAGAGTATGAAGATTGTAACGTTTACAACATTGCCAAACTCTTTTTGGATTATGAGGAGCGTTCGGCATTGCAAGAGCGTTATAAAAAGGGGGGCGAAGGACACGGACACTTCAAACTCTATACACATGATGTGATCTGGGAGTACTTCCGCCCCTACCGTGAGAGACGTGAACATTTTGAAAACAATCAAGACGAAGTGCGCGAACTTTTGAAATTGGGTGCGGCAAAAGCGAGCGCTCAGGCGCAACCGATTATGGAAAAAGTCCGATCCGTTACGGGCATTACGTACTAAAGGAAAATACTATGAAAAATTACATTATCAAACAAATCGCCGATTCAGCGGCAACCAAACAAGCGATTTTAGAGAATGAACCGCTTTTGGAGATGATCGTAGCCGTGGCGCAAGCGTGTGTTGAGGTTTATCGACAAGGGAAAAAGACAATGCTTGCAGGTAACGGCGGATCAGCTGCGGATGCTCAGCATATTGCGGCGGAACTGGTCGGGCGTTACGGGTTTGATCGTCCTTCAATCCCCTCTTTGGCACTGACGACCGATACCTCGAACCTCACGGCAATCGGAAACGATTACGGCTATGACAAAGTATTTTCCCGTCAGTTGGAGGGGATGGCTCAGGAGGGGGATCTCTTTATCGGTATCTCCACGTCGGGGAATTCTCAAAACATCATTAACGCATTTGAGTCTGCAAAAGATCGTGGCGTGACTACGGTAGCACTTGTGGGACGTGATGGCGGTAAAATGGCGGCAATGGCCGATTATGCGATCATTATCCCATCCAATGCGACCCCTCGTATTCAGGAATCCCATATTTTGATCGGGCATATTCTCTGTGATATCATCGAAAAAGAGCTTTTCGGCGGCGGAGTAGCATAGGTGTCTCTTAGAGCTTTGTTTCTTGACCGTGACGGTGTGGTGAATGTCGAGAAAAACTACCTCCATAAAATCGAAGATTTTGAATTCATGGACGGAATCGTTGACGTGTGCCGTAAATATCAAGATCAGGGATATCTCATCATTATCGTCACGAATCAATCGGGGATTTCACGGGGATATTACACCGAGGACGATTTTGCCCATCTCAGCCGATGGATGGTGGAACATTTTCAAACCTTGGGAGTCACACTTACCCGTATCTACCACTGTCCTCATCATGAGAGTATCGACGGTGCATGTGAGTGCCGTAAACCTGAACCGGGGATGTTTTTGAGTGCCAAGAGGGAATATAAGCTGGATATGGAACACTCACTTATGATCGGAGATAACGAACGTGATATTGAGGCCTCTCTTAAAGCGGGGGTGGGAATCAATATTCTCCTCTCAACCGAAGCTACAGATTCAAAAGCAAATCGAATTATCCATTCTCTGCGGGAGTTGCTCTGATGCTAATACTCAATACGGGCGGTACTTTTAATAAACGGTACGATTCCCTAAAAGGGGAATTGTTCGTCCCTAATGATAACCGGGCAGTTGAAGCGGTACTAAAATCATTGGTGATCGATATTCCTCTCCAAGGAATACTCTATAAAGACTCTTTGGAGATGGATAATCATGACCGCTCATTGTTGGCACAAACGATTGCGCAGCGCAATGAAAAAATCATTATCGTCGTTCACGGTACCGATACAATGGATCTAAGTGCGGAATACGTTGCGAGTCTATCCTTAGATAAAGTTGTTGTCTTTACCGGCGCTATGGTCCCTTTTAGCATTGACCCCGTAGAAGCGACGGCAAATCTCTCGATGGCAATCGGTTATGCGAATAATGGCTCAGCAGGGGTTCATATCGTGATGCAAGGGGTTATGGGCAATTTCGTTCATGTGAAAAAAAATAAGTCTGCAGGGAAGTTCGAATATGTCTAAAGTCAAATGTGATCATTGTCATCTGGAATTTAGCGATGAGGTGATGATTCATGATGGGGAGTACCGATTTTGCTGTAACGGCTGTCGCGGGATTTTTCACCTCCTCAAAGACGAAGGGCTAGAGAGCTTTTACTCTAAAATGGGAGATACGACACTCTCTCCTCCTACCGAGCAGTTCGAAGCGAGTTCCAATTTTGATACCCCTGCATTTAGTGAGCGGTTTGTGACGACCACCAAAGAGGGGCTTTCTCAGGTTTCCCTTGTTATTGAAGGAATCCATTGTGCGGCGTGTGTCTGGCTGAATGAAAAAGCGCTGCACAAAATGGACGGGGTTATCGAAGCGCATATCAACTATACCAATAATAAAGCCCGTATCACTTGGGACAGCGATACTGTCAAACTCTCTGCTATCATCGATATGATTCGTGCTATCGGATACAATGCATTTCCGTACGATTCTTCACTTCAAGAAGTGCGTGCTAATAAAGAGCGAAAAGATTATTATCTGCGAATGGCGGTCGCAACATTCGCGACGATGAATATGATGTGGATCGCGGTGGCTCAATATGCAGGGTATTTTACGGGGATCACTCAGGATATTAAAACCATTTTAAATGTTGCCGAGTGGGTATTAGCGACTCCGGTCCTTTTCTACAGCGGATGGATTTTTTATCGCGGTGCCTATTATGGGCTTAGAAATCAAGCCATTACGATGGATTTACTGGTTGTTACAGGTTCGAGTCTCGCCTATCTATACTCAATCTATATTACCGTTTTTGAAAAAGGGGAAGCTTATTTTGATTCCGTGGCGATGATCATCACCTTTGTCTTGTTCGGAAAATTTCTCGAAGTCCTCAGTCGTAAAAATGCCGCCGATACTCTCGATATCATCGGCAAACATATTCCGCGCGAAGTGAGTATCCTAGAGGGGGAGTCTATCCGCTCTGTCGATGTCAATGAGGTTAAAGAGAATGATGTAATAGTCATCCGAAGCGGTGAACGCTCAGCAATCGACGGTGAGGTGATCTCCGGTGAGGGGAGTTTTGACGAGTCCAATCTCACCGGAGAATCGGAACCGATATTTAAACGCCTCGGGGATAAAATTATCAGCGGAACGACAAGTATCGATGCGCTGATCCATTATCGCGCGACGAAAGATTTCGCCCACTCAACCCTCTCGAATCTCGTTAATCTTTTAGAAAACGCGATGGCTCAAAAGCCCTCCATCGAGCTGTTAGCCAATCGGCTTTCTCAGCATTTTTCTTCAACGATTCTCTTTTTGGCGATTGCGACATTTTGGATATGGTATTTTTGGCCGCACAGCTTTGATCGATCTTTGATGGTGGGGATTTCAGTCATCATTATCGCCTGTCCGTGTGCGTTGGCCCTTGCGACTCCGGTAGCGACTTTGGTCGGATTGGCGCTCGGAGCCAAACGGGGGATTTTGTTTAAATCGGCGGCACAGATCGAGACGATGGCAAAAGCGACGATGGTGGTCCTCGATAAAACGGGGACGATCACGATGGGACGTCCTGAAGTCGTTTATGCAACGATTCATACCCCTTTCGATATCGGGGCATTGCATACTCTTGTCTCCTCCTCCAAACACCCGATCAGTCGAGGGGTTATGGAGTATTTGGACTCTACCGAAGCGGAGATTGATTCCAGCAGTATCGAAGAGGCACGCGAAATCCCGGCTCGCGGTATGGTTGGACGGTATAACGGTCTACTGATTGCCGGCGGAAATGCACTTTTGATGGAGGACCTCGGTATTGAAGTCGACTCTGCTAGTGATAAAAGCCTTTTTTACTATGCGGTGGAGCAACAGCTGGTTGCGGTTTACGAGTTGCGTGATCTTCCTAAAGAGAAGGCGCTTGAGTCGATTGCGGCATTGAAAGCCTTGAATCTACGTGTGGTAATGCTCACGGGAGATCATGAAGCGGCAGCCGTGAGAGTAGCTCACGAAGTGGGTATTGATGAGGTTCATGCCCATTTGAGCCCTGAGGGGAAAGCGGCATTTATTGAGCAGGCGCATAGCGAGGGGTATATCGTCGTGATGGCGGGGGATGGAGTCAATGATTTGTTGGCTCTTGCCGCTTCGGACATTGCGATTGCTATGGGGAACGGGAGTGATATCGCGATCGAAGTGAGTGATGTGGTGTTGATGAACGATTCGCTGACCTCACTCGCCGAAGCGTTTGGAATCAGTCGCAAAACCTATGGGCTTATCAAACAAAACCTTGGAATATCACTGGTGTACAATTCGATTACGATTCCTCTGGCGATGATGGGGTATGTTATTCCGCTGATTGCGGCGATTTCGATGTCGTTTAGTTCGCTTCTCGTCGTTGGAAACTCGATGCGGGTGAGATGGCTTTATAAATAGTTTTGTCATTCCGTGCTCGACACGGAATCTAAAAAGATAGATCCTGAATCAAAGTTCAGGATGACGGAGAAATAGGAGAAAATATGGATTCATGGGTAATTGCAATGATGCTGGGAGCATCACTTTTTTTAGGGGCTATCGCATTGGCGGCATTTTTATGGGGGATCAAAAACGGTCAGTTTGACGATGAGAAAAAAATGATGAATCAAGTACAGTATGATGATGAGCGTGAACTCAATGATGCAGCCAATCAGCAACGTAAAAAAGAGTCAGTGAATAAAAAAGAAGAGTATCGACCGGAATGAAAAAAGAGTAGTTTTAGAAAAGTGAGATAAGGAAGAAAGAGTGCGGTTTACTGCACGTGAGCATCGCGCTGAGCGAAACCCAGTGTTAACGTAGTCAAAGGGGGGTTAGCTCCCTTTGGCGTTAAATTATTTAATTCCTGCGATGTAAGCAGCAGCAGCTTTAATATCAGCATCTGACATAGTAGCAACTTGACCTTTCATTAAGGCACCCATACCCGCTTTGTTCAAAGTACCAGCTTTGTAACCTTTGAGTGAAGTTTCGATAGCACCAGCTGATTGACCTTTTACGATCGCTGATTTACCAAGAGCCGCTTTTTCAAAGCTAGCACCATGACAGGCAGCACATTTAGCTGTAAGAGCTTTTCCATCAGCAGCCATCAAAGATACACCAGCGAACAACATTGCAAGAGCAATTTTTTTCATTTGTTTTCTCCATTTAAAATTTCGCCGCTATTATATTCCTATCTATCTTAAATCACTCTAACTGTTTAACCTTTAATAAAGAGTTTGTTACAATATGACACTACCTTTGATGAAGGACCTTTCATGCGTTACAGTGATATTAATTTGAACCGTAAAACAATTTTAATTACGGGAGGAGCCGGTTTTATCGGCTCCAACCTCGCTTTTTATTTTCAAGAAAATTATCCTGATGCCCATATCGTCATACTTGACCTTTTTCGTTCAAACTTGACCCTCTCCAACGGCAACCTCAAAAGTTTCGGTCATTTTAAAAATCTTTTAGGATTTCGTGGTGAGGTGATCAGCGGTGATATCAATGATAAAGGGTTGTTAAATACCCTAACGCAAATGTATAAATTTGATTATATTTTTCACGAAGCGGCGATATCCGATACAACGGCGCTGGAACAGGATTTGATGGTCCAGACGAACGTTAATGCATTTAAAGACCTTCTCGATATCGCGGTAGCCCACGGAGCCAATATGATTTATGCCTCATCGGGTGCGACGTACGGTGATGCTCCTTCCCCTCAGCGTGTCGGATGTGAAGCTCCTCAGAATGTTTATGGTTTCTCGAAATTGATGATGGACCATTTGGCCCGTCAATATTCTCAAAAATTTGAAAATATTTCCATTGTTGGTTTGCGCTATTTTAATGTTTACGGTCCTAGGGAATTTTTCAAGAATAAAACATCATCAATGGTGGTTCAGTTCGCTCATCAGCTTCTCGCGGGTAAAAATCCGAAACTGTTTGAAAACTCTGACAAAATTTTGCGGGACTTCATTTACATCGAGGATATTATTCAGGCCAACATTCTCGCAATGCACCCAAAAGAGAACGGTGTATTTAACGTCGGTACCGGTAAAGCACGCTCGTTTCAGTCGATGGTTGATATTCTCCAGAATGAGTTGGGGACATCGTTTGCGTGTGAATATATCCCCAATCCGTATATAGGGCGTTATCAGTTTCATACTGAGGCGGATATTGAATCGACGAAGGCCATTTTGGGTTATCAGCCCCGTTTTGAATTTGAAGAGGGAATTTCGGCATATGTGCCGGAAATCAAACGCCTATATGAGCAGGAACTATCATGAACTCTTTGCGCAGTGCTCACCCCCATATTCTTGTCATCGGGGATTTGATGATTGATCACTATTTGTGGGGCGGGTGTGAGCGAATCTCTCCTGAAGCTCCGGTGCAGGTCGTTGATATCTCGCGTGAAACGACGGTTCTCGGAGGAGCCGGGAATGTGATCAACAATCTCGTCGCTCTGGGTGCACGAGTCAGTGTGAGCGGGGTGATCGGTGATGATGAAAATGGAGAAGAGCTGTGTTCCATGCTCAGCTTGATTGGGGTATCGAATCAGGGGCTTGTACGCCAATCGGAACGTAAAACATCCAAAAAGAGTCGCATTATCGCCTCCAATCAACAAATTTTACGTTATGACAAAGAGTCGAAAGAAGCAATCGATAAAGCAAGTGAGCGTGCCATCATCGCTTATGTGATTGATGTGATCGATAGCTGTGACATTATTATTCTATCCGATTACGGTAAAGGGGTGATTACCGATGCGGTTGCCGGCGGAGTGATTGCTGCGGCAAAAGCGGCAAACAAAAAAGTACTGGTTGATCCAAAAGGGAAAGATTACCGTAAATACCGTGGTGCGTATCTCCTAACCCCCAATAAAAAAGAGGCTTCTGAAGCGACCGGAATCGTGATCAACGATGAAAAAAGTTTGCAAAAAGCTCTTTTGAGTCTGAAAGAGACCTGTTCATTAGAGTGTTCGATGATTACCCTCTCTGAAGACGGGATTGCTATATACGATAAAAGCATGCGCCGTTTTCCAACCGTAGCCAAAGAAGTTTATGATGTGACGGGTGCAGGAGATACGGTCATCGCATCCCTCTCATTTGCCCTGAGTATGGGGCTGAGTATTGATGAAGCGGCCCCGTTTGCAAACCACGCTGCGGCAGTCGTTGTCGGTAAGATCGGTTCGGCGACAGTGACTCTTAGCGAGATCGAATCGTATGAATCAAGCTTGCATCAAAGCACATCGGATATGCATATCAAATCCAAAGAAGAGATTTATATTCTTGCAGATCGTTTGAAACACGAGGGAAAAAAGGTCGTATTTACCAATGGCTGTTTCGATATTCTCCATGTCGGTCATGTCAAATATCTCCAAGAGGCGAAAAGTTACGGAGATGTGTTAATCGTAGGACTCAATTCAGACAGCTCGGTGAGAGAGCTTAAAGGACCGACTCGTCCGGTTAATACTGAAGCCGATCGAGCCTATATTTTAGCGGCGCTCGAATCGGTCGATTATGTCGTATTGTTTAGCGAAGAGACGCCGCATGAATTGATCAAAAATATTGCTCCCGATATTTTGGTCAAAGGGGGCGATTACGAAGGCAAAAGTGTGGTTGGAGCGGAATTTGCTGGGGAACTACGACTGGTGCAGTTTGTGGACGGGAAAAGTACGACCGCAACCATAGCCCGAATTAATGAAGGAACAACATGTTAAAAAAAATCATTTTAATGGCTTTGATCAGCAGTGGAGCTTTCGCAGCTCATCAAATCGAAGCGAATGTCAACGATAAAGAGGTTGAGGGGCAGATTCGTCTGGATATGGGACGAATGGGAAATGCGATGAGCAATACCTATATCGGCGCTCGATTTTTGAACGGGGATAACAACAACTCTCAAACGATCAATAATCCTGATCCGCTGATGGAGGTATCGTTTATGGTGATGCGTCCGGTTCAAGGTGTTCGTGGGCTCAAACTGGGACTTGGGATCAAGGGGGAATACACGGAGATCGACGGTCGCCGCTATGCGGCTATTCCGCTGGGGGCAGAAGCAGAGTTGCAATTGCCGATTAATGCTCCGTTTCCGGTATATCTCGGCGGAGCACTCTATTATGCTCCATCGGCCTTATCGTTTAAAGAGGGGGATGGATATTTGGAAACCCGTATTCATCTCGATGTTGAACCGATTGATAACGGACGGCTCGAAGTGGGGTATCGCAAGATCGATACGGATCTAAAAAATGTTGATGTGACGTATAATGATTCGTGGTATTTTGGGATGCGTTTAGATTTTTAATTTCAAACTTTTCTTTTTCATAAGAAAAGTATGCAAAAGAAAATCGCCTCCACAACAAATCGCTAGCGGTACGCTTTCGCACTACTGCGAGCGACCTTACTCTATGTGTGTTGTGAAGGCATAATATTTAAAGAATATTTCTTGTAGCTTCTATAACTTCTTCTGCCGTAATGTTTTTCATACACTCATGATGCCCTAGCGGGCACTCTCGTTTCATACATGGCGCACACTCCATATCATGCCGTACAATTACACTTTTTTCATTTCTCCACTGTGATGTTTCCAAATGGCGTGTCGGACCGAATATAGCGACGGTAGGAACACTATACGCGGCTGCAACGTGCATCGGACCGCTGTCGTTGGTGATAAAGAGATCCAATCCTCCGATAAAACTGCACAGCTCGGCAATCGATGTTTTACCTGCGAGATTGGTGAGATTGATCCCATGGAGACGCGATTCGATATCGTTCGCCATCCCCACCTCATTGGGGCCGCCAAAGAGGATGATCTCATAACGATCCGCATACGCACGCGCCACTTCGGCAAATTTTTCGGGATACCACCGTTTGGCACTGCCGTAGGTCGCTCCGGGGTTGATCCCTAAAGTTGGGCGTTGATAGTGATGGGATGGGATATGAACTTTTAACTTTTCGATTACGAGAGGCTTGGGGCTCAGGCTTTGGGCGATATCGCGATATTGTTCGACCAGATGAGAGGGGTGGGCCGGCTTGACAGAGTGTTTCAGTAAAAAGGATGAATGCCAGCTGCGACGCCCTGCCGTGATGGGGGTGCCGCTCCAATAGAGCAAAAGTGAAGAGTGGAACTGATTGCGGAACGTGATTGCCAGATCATGAACACCGAGTTCTTTGGCAAATCGGTAGGTATTGAGAAAACGATTCCCCCCTTTTTTCGTCTCATCGACATAATGACGTTTACATTGGGGGTGATATTTGAGCGCTTCGATGCTGACATACGAGCCGACCATGGTGAGCTCGGCATCAGGATAAACAGTACAAAGGGCTTCGAGTGCAGGAGTTGCCATCACGGCATCGCCGAGCCAGTTGGGGAGAATGATCAAAATTTTCACGCTTGAGCCTTATAGATGTAGATCGGCGAGGAGTTTAGAGTCCACGTGATGTGTAACTCTCCTCTTGGGGTTGAGCAGATGAGGTTGTATTCGTCTGAACGATAATTAAAGTCGATAAACTGAGCATCACTAAGGTGTGATAGCATGACTTTGTACGCTTCAAAAGCACTTCGCTTTCGGAGTATTCCTTCTCGATTATCGATCAGACCGTATCCGGGTGCAATCAGCTGGTGCCAGTAGACACTGGATACGCGTTGAGAAGCAAACGCGAGGAGATGGTAACGGACCATGTAATCGCTGTAATCCTCTTCGCTGACACACTCATGCTCACTGGTCGGGGCATAGGGGGCGGTGTTTTTGATCGGCCAGTTGGTTTCGGTGATAATGAGCTCATTTGACGTTTTTGGGCTGAGAGAGATCAATGAGCTCAAGAGATTGATTTTACCCATGAGGTTAAATCCCATTTGGGAGTTTTCAGGGGCACCGCGACGATCGACATACAGAAGGCTCCCTATCGCATCGAAACGGATAGATGAGAGATTGAAAAGAGTATGGGCACTAAAGTGGTACTCGAAATCGATGACATTGGAACCGATGAGTTTGAGGTGGGGAAAGCGTGTTTTTTTCAACGCATACGCGACGGCGTAAAAATCGAGATATTCGTTGACACTGAAAAATCCCCATTTGGCACGATTGATGGTACTGCCGATGATATAGGTATGACAAACACCTTCCAACGCTTCAAAAATTTGGATGAAATGATCTCTGCTCATATCGGCACTCGTGATGTGTTCGCGATCTTGAAGTAAGGCAACCGTGATCTCTTTCCCCACCAATGAACGGATAAAAGCGACGTATTCGTGTAATCGATCCATCTCCCACAGCGGAATACGGATGAGGAGTTTTTTGACACCCAGTTCATCCAGCAGGTAGGGGGTCGTATTGGGTTCTTTATCTAGATTGACCCCTATACCGAAAAATGATTCACCGCTAATGGTGCGTCGCCCAGTAAAAGGGGTAAGCAACAGAGCGATCGGCAAGGTTATAAAGGAAATCAAAAAAGTTTTAATGAGCGAGGGGAGAGCACTTTTGCGCATTTGCCGCTTAAGTGCACGGTCTCTGATAATGGCAGGTTGATCGGAGTAGTGATCCCAGGCAAACGGTTGTTTCATGGTGAGATTATAGCGATATTGGGTAAAATAACCACATTAAAACAAGGGTAAACGATGAATATAATGGTAGTACGTAACGATAAGTTGGGTGATTTTATAACCGCTTTACCGACATTGTATGTCTTAAAGCACCATAATCCGCAAAACCGCATTATCGCTCTTGTCGCCCCGCTCAACCGGAAACTTGCCGAAGCATGCGATTTTATCGATGAGGTAATCGTTGATAGTGGCGAAGATATTTTAGAGCTTGCCTTTAAAATTAAACAAGCCCAAATCAACGCCTCGATTACCCTTTTCTCTAATACCCGTGTCGCATTGGCGCAATGGATTGCCAGAATCCCGATTCGTATTGCCCCTGCAACCAAAATAGCCCAAATCTTTTACAACCGCCGTATCACCCAACGCCGCAGTGAAGTGAAAATGGCGGAGTTTGAATACAACCTTCAGCTCGCCCGTGCATTATTTCCTGATATTAGCCTTGAGTTTCCCAAGCCGTTATTACCGTTTAAAGATGCTATTAAGTACATTTAAGGCCATAAGAACGCTTTTCTCAAACGATCAGCACACCATCCACAAAGCCCGAAATGAACTCAAAATTATCGAGCTAGAGGGAATCCAAACCGTCGTTAAATCGTTTAAAGTTCCCCATTTACTTAATCGTATCGTTTACACCTATTTTCGTAAAAGCAAAGCGTATAAATCGTATCACAATGCACTGCGTTTGCAATCACTCGCTATTTCAACCCCAGAGCCGATCGCTCTCATCGAATTTTTTGAATCAGGTTTACTCGCGGATAGCTATTTTATCAGTGAGTATTTCGAATACGATTTTACGATCCGCACACCGCTCCTCGAACCCCTCACTGATCGTGAAGAAATCTTTAGCGCTTTTGCCGCGTATACCTACGGTCTCCACCAAGCGGGGGTATGGCATCTCGATTATTCTCCCGGAAATATTTTGATCAAAAGAACCGAAGATGGTTATCTCTTTAGCATCGTCGATATCAACCGAATGGAGTTCCGGGAGATATCTGCTCTAGAGGGGTGTGAAAACTTTAATAAACTGTGGGCTACGGATAAAGAGTTAGTGATTATGGGACGCGAGTATGCAAAACTCAGCGGATTGGATGAGAATCTCGCCATCCGTGAAATGCAGCGTCATAACGATGCCAACAAACAGACAAAAAATTTTAAAAAGAGACTCAAACGAGTTCTAAAAGGCGATTTTTCAACTCCTGCTTGACCTTCTCAAACATTACCGCTCTCCCCTCGGGATTCAAGGGAATCATATAGTGGCGCTGTTTTTCCCCGATACTTTTCCAACGTGCAGATGAGGCAAAGAGGGTATCGGCGAAAAAGGTAAAGGTCTCACATCCCACCGCACTCGCTAAATGATACGTCCCTGTTGAAGTACTAATAAACAGTTTAAAACTGCTCAAAAGTTTGGCAAAATCGACGACACTTCCTACTGAACGGTACAGTATTACCCTGCTCTCCCCTAAAAGTGTTTTGGCTTCCTCATAAAGTTTTTCCTCATCAGGACCAAACGTCATCACCACATCCAATCGCTCATCCGCTTCGGCAAGTCGAACCAATTCAATGTATTCGTTCAACGTCCAGTTCGCATCGGAGGAACCGCCAAAACCGGGATGAAACGCAATTACATTCTTGCTAATCTCATACTCGGTACAAAACGCACGATACACTTCATCAGATGAGCGTAACGGTGTGGATAGGTGAGGAGAGGATTCATTGCGGCAACTTTTTGGTGTGATTAAATTCGGGAACGATTGTACGTAAGGCTTCTATTTTATCGGTGCTTTTGTTGAGTGTATCGATATCCTGGATCAGCTTGTCAATCGGATACGAAGTGGCCCGTGCAATTGTAATCGATTCATAGGAGGTTTTATGTTCACTTTCGTCGAGCAACAGTTCTTCGTATAATTTTTCTCCGGGGCGTAAACCGGTATAGACAATCTCGATCGGTTTGGCTGCATAGAGACGGATCATCGTTTGGGCCAGATCGGCAATCTTGACCGGCTGCCCCATATCGAGGATAAAAAGTTCCCCTCCGCGAGCGATGGAGGCAGCTTGCAAAACGAGTTGGCACGCTTCGCTGATTAGCATAAAATAGCGGGTGATATCGGGATGGGTGATCGTGAGAGGACCTCCCGCTTCAATCTGGGCTTTGAATTTCGGGATAACGCTTCCGCTGGAGCCCAAAACGTTTCCAAATCGTACGGCAACGATTTCACTCTGTTTTGGATCGATATTTTGGGCATAGAGTTCCACGACTCTTTTGGTTGTCCCCATGACATTAGTAGGACGAACTGCTTTATCGGTAGAGATAATGACGATTTTGGCGACTTTATGCTCTATTGAGCTATCGATTATATTACGACTTCCTAGAATATTATTTTCGATTGCAACAGAGATATTGATTTCACATAGCGGAACATGTTTGTATGCGGCGGCATGAACAACAATATCCGGTTTATGGCTTTTCATAATAAAATCGAGCTGAGAACGATCGAGAATACTACAGAGTTTGAGCGTTGCATTAGGGAGTCGTTCTCCGATTTGATAAAGATTGTATTCGCTGTGATCAATTAAAATAAGTTTTTTTGCACCAAAAAGCTGACATTGCATTGAGATTTCACTTCCAATACTTCCTCCTGCTCCTGTAATCAGAATGGTTTTGCCTTTTATAAAACTACTGAGGATATGTGTATCCAGATCATGAGGGTGGCGTGCTAGAAGTTCTTCAATTGATATCTCTTTGAGAGAAGGTTGATTGTCTTCTAAAATCATGAGTCTTTGTATGTCGGTTATGTCGTATAAAGCTAGATTGTTGACCAATGAATTTAAATCTTTTTGAGTCAGCTCTACTGTAATGGCGGCACTATGAATATCAAACATTTCACAAACGTATTTGAGATTATCAGGATGATATACTTTGATACCATCAATGGATGAACCGCATAAATGATAGTCACTCTCTTCCCATGGGATGATGGCTTGTATAGAATAGGGAATATCCGCATTTTTCGAACTTTTAACGAGTGCTGCTGCTTTATGATTGCTTCCGATGATAAGCATTGGTTTAGTTGAAGGTTTGTTTTGCCGCTCCAAAATGACTCTTTTGGAGAGTCTAAATGCTCCAATTAAGAGTAATGAGAGAAAAAGGTCAATTACAATCACACTTCTTGGCAGAGGCAAAAAAGGATCTGGATAGATAAAAAAGAAGATAATAAAAAGTGTATTAGCGAGGAGAAGAGACCAAAAAACTTGTTTTGCGTTAAAGAGGCTAAAATATCTCCATGTTAAATGATAGACACCGTTAAAGTAAAGTAGAGACCATTTTAGCAATGTGAGCGTAATCAAAATGGTGTAAAAATTATCGGAAAAATAAGAGGGTATCGAAAAATCAAAACGGAGGGCATACGCAAAATGGAGTGACACGAAAAAGAGAAAAAAATCCACAACCATAAAAAAAATGATTCGTTTGATAAAACTGGGTTTAAACAGCGGATGATTGATAACTATTTTGGTTAAACCCATTGCCTTAAACTTTCAGTTTGTAAATTTTACTCAACGGATCGAGAATGACCGGTTCAAAAAGATTTTTATCGTATCGCTCAAAAACAAACATTTGTATGTACGTAGAAGAGAGATAAAAATCATCCATCACTAAAAAACGGCCGTAACTTGGGAGAAAAATGAGATTCAACCCTTCCGAGGCAAATATTTGTTCATTGATTTGAAGGGCATTATTCGAATCATATCCCACTTGATAAAAAGCTTTGATCGGAACTTCTTGATTCCCTATTTTAAGAATATTTTTTTCTTTGATAATAGCGAGACCATTTCCAAGTTCCACGGTTTTTCCGGTGTCTTGAACCGATTGCGTTGCATAGAAGTAAGGCTGTTTCCGATTATCGGGACTTTTGAGATCGAGATTGCTAAAGAGTGTTACGGTCGGGAGAATCTCCATCAGACGCAAAGGTAGATAGAGATAAACATCTCTGCTTTTCTGAGGAAGTTGATATTCGGGCAAAGAGAGTGCACTCAACAATTCGTCAGGGTCTTTAAATCCTTCTTTGCTCATCATGTATTCAAAGTCATTTTGGGTTTTGTTGGTATCGGTATACCCTTTTTCCGTGTATTCGGTAAAGAGCCGCATCATATGGGCAATCGCGATCGGGTCTTGTGCGGTTAGGACGAATGACGCCGGATAATTGACATCACCCGAGTGTTTTCCTCCGTCAATCCATGTTTTGACATCTGCGTAGTAGCGGATAGGATAGCCGTAATCCCACCATGTGACGACGTAATCTTCTCGTGAAGCAGTCGATTTGAATTGATCGAGTACTTTGACTTCCTGTGTCGTTAAAACCGTAGGAGTCATATACTCTTTGATATGCAGGTAATTCGGGTAGAGAGCTGCTCCGGAGAAAATAATGAGAGAAAGGATTCGAAGCCACTGTTTTTGAATGCTTTGCGTTATCCACAGCAGTAAAAAAGCAAAACCGATGGCCATCATCGGAACAGCGTAAATCGTAAAACGCAATCCCGCAAACATCGCGATAAACCCAAGCCCCACCAGAGGAAGAGTGACAATGAGAGGGCGATAGGCGATGAGAGCCATAATGTACCCTCCGCATGCGAGGAGAAAGGTGATCGTATGGCCGCTGATTCGTTCCGCAAAGACTGGGAATGGTATCTCTCCCGCTTCGCGAACCGTCGACATAACGTTATAAAATTGGAGCGAAGAAGCAACCGTATTTTCCCCCTCTTGGGTGAACAAATAGATTTTGAGTCGAAACCATATCGGATCGATCCCGCCGGTGAAAAAATAGATACCGGCGATAGCGGCAAACAAAAGCCAAAAAAACTTATCCGAAAGCTCTTTTCTCCAATGAAACCATCCGAATATCAAAACAGCCACAGCAATTTTGCTGATGAGGGGGATCGATAAAATCCCTATCAGGATAAAAAGGGCAATTTTGTACAGATAGAGATTACGGCGATCAAAAATGGCGGTATAGGCGAGGACCATAACGAGCAGCGCCGTATCAAGCGAATACGCTTGCGGATACCACCACTGATAGAGTGCGATTGAGATCGTGATAGGGATGAGATATCGATTGCGCTGATGGGTGAGGGCGAGAATCAGCGAATACATCTCCAACACCGGAAAGACGATATTGAGCATATCGCTATCGTAATACCCGGTCATCGTCCGATTGTAGTAGCTGTGGGCGATCGATGCGAGGAGCGCCGCGATAAATCCCATCGTTGTTTGGTTGAGGGCACGCCCGATCAAGATAAGCGGTATGACGATCAATGAGCCTAAAAAAGAAGGCATATAGAGGATAAGCGTTTCGAAGCTGACCGGGAGAATACGAGCGAGCAGGGCAGTCAGTTGCGATACAGAGGTTCCGACTCCGGAGAGATCGTTGGGCTGACTGGACCCCGCCAGAGCATCACGTGCCCCCTCGGCAAAGAGATAGCCGTCGTTGGTGTTGATCATCAGTTCGTTATTCCAATGAAACTGTGCCATCGAACTCACTTCATTGACCCAGATAAAGCGCATTCCTACGGAAAAAAGATAGGCAACTGCGATTAAAATAAGCAGCGTGTAAATAGATGTTTGTTCTTCGCGTAGTTTCAGCATAATGGTTGTGTCGCTCCCTGTTTTGGTGAGTGTATTTTAGCTGAATGGCCTTGGTTTATCAATGATTTTAGGTGTTAGTGGGTCACTCCCTCTTTTTTAACCACTTTAATAAAGGTTAAGATGAGAATCTTTAGATCGAATCCAAAAGAGCACCGTTGCAAATATTCGGTATCGAGGGCTACTTTTTGAGGAATCGGAAGCTCATCACGGCCGTTGATCTGTGCCCATCCCGTCAGTCCTGGTTGTTTGGTTGAGGGCACGCCCGATCAAGATAAGCGGTATGACGATCAATGAGCCTAAAAAAGAAGGCATATAGAGGATAAGCGTTTCGAAGCTGACCGGGAGAATACGAGCGAGCAGGGCAGTCAGTTGCGATACAGAGGTTCCGACTCCGGAGAGATCGTTGGGCTGACTGGACCCCGCCAGAGCATCACGTGCCCCCTCGGCAGAGTGAGGGTATGGACATTCGCAGCCGTTCGCTGTGCGATCAAGTCCTCTTGGTTAAAGAGAGCGGGACGGGGCCCCACGAAACTCATATCCCCTTTGAGGATACTCCACAACTGCGGAAGCTCATCGAGACTGCTGCGGCGTAAAAAGGAACCTATCGGGGTTAGAAGAGTTTCGGGATTGCTGAGCAGATGGGTCGCTACTGCCGGAGTACCCACGCGCATACTCCGAAATTTAGGCATTGAAAAGAGGAGATTGTTTTTCCCCACCCTTTGTGACCAGTAGAGGATGGGACCTTTTGAGGTAAGACGAACCATCAGTGAGACGATGAGAAACGGAATCAGCAGTATCACAGCGGCAACGGAGGCTAAGAGCAGGTCAAAAAGTCGTTTGAGAATCATTAGAGGTTACCTTTGAATATAGTGTATAAATCAATTTTTATTTGTTTGATTGACAATCGAATACCGTATTAATCCAATTATACAAAGAGTATTGTTCATAAACTTCTTTATCCAGCGGCTCGTATGGAGAATCAAAAAAACGCATATCGATGTGCGGATTAGTGCGATCGATAATGGTAATGTTGTTTGCATTATAGAAATCATACTGTTTGATATTTGTATTGGTAGTAATGAGCTTTTTATTTGCACCCAATGCTTCAAATGTTCTCATGGTTAAACCAACTTGAGAAGGATGGTTAATGTCTAAAATGGCTTTTGACTTAGAAATAACGGAGATAATTTCAGCTTGAGACATAGGCTCAAACGAGAAAGCGGCTATTGGACCGTAGGGATATTTTTTGAGAAAAAGTCGTCTTCCCCAGTACATTAATTTCGTATTGAGATAAAGAAAGCTAAACATTTTTAAAGAGAACTGATCCAAATATTTTTGTACTTTTTTGGCTATCAGATATCTATCACTGTGTGCAGTTGCAATGAAACATAAGTCATAGAAGAGCTCTTTAGATGGTATTTTGGCGTAAGTTTCAATATAAAAAAGCGGATGAAAATGTAAATGATATTTTTGAGCATCATGGTTGTCAAACGTAACAACTCTATCAAACAGGTGAATTGTATTTAAACTGTTTTTATTGTCAAACGAATCCCACATATACAGAATAAACGTAGCATGGTGCTGTAAATTTTTTAGTATTGTCAGTTCTTTAACACTAAGAGTCTCTGGTGAAATAATAAAAATATAATCATACGAGATCTCTTTGATAGCATTGAAAATAGAAGTGTAATAAGCATCTATTTTTTGTTTAATCAATGTTTTTAATTTCAGTCTGATAAAGATTTTTGTCCAAAGATCATTGGATGGTCTGTCATCATAAAAATCAACGAATGCCTCAAACTTTTCTTCGAGCGTCGATTTTATGATGTTTTCATATCCGAAAAATTTTGGGCCGATATAAAGTATTTTTTTCCCGTTTAAAGAATGCATTTACTTGTACAGCCCTTTTTCCTTCATCTCTTCAATGCTTTCTGCATATTTATCTTCCACAACTTCTTGTTGATTAACCCAAGTGGTAAACCGTTGAATTCCCTCTACAAAATTCACTTTTGGCTCAAATCCGAGCAACTCTTTTATTTTAGATATATTGGCATAGTTGTGTCGGATATCACCGAGCCTAAAATTTCCCGAGAGTGTTATCTTGGAGTTGCTATTATAGGCCTTGATTAAAGTATTGGCTACCGTTAAAACATCAATTCCCACTCCGAGACCTACATTAAAAACGTGATGATTGGCTTCGTCTTTTTCAATACCCATTATTGTGGCATCGACAACATCATCGACATAAACGAAATCACGGCTCTCTTTCCCGTCTTCAAATATATTAATCTCATTTCCATTTTTGATTCGAGTAGAAAAGATAGACAGAATTCCTGTGTACGGATTGCTGAGAGATTGTCCCACACCGTACACATTTTGGTATCGGAATGCAACAGCAGGAATACCTAGTGATTTTCCCATGACCATAAACATTTGTTCTTGGACTTGTTTTGTGATTCCGTATATGGATGTAGGATGAATTTTACTCTCTTCATCGGTGGGCATTAAGTTTAGATTTCCGGCACATTGAGGACATTTAGCCTCAAAATCACCATTTTTCATGTCTATATTTTTTCGTTCAGAGGGATAAACAATTCCATGAATATCACATGAATATTTTCCTTCACCATAGATGGCTCGAGAAGATGCCACAATAATTTTTTTAACACTATGTTTCTCATTGGCTAAAATATCCAAAAATATTGAAGTTCCTTTGATATTAACATCTGTGTATTTCTCTATTTCATACATGGATTGCCCGGTACCTGTTTCTGCGGCTAAATGGACCACAACATCGATGCCCTCAAGGGCTTTTTTCCAGTCATCATAGCAAAGAACGGTTCCTGATATAAAGTTAACTTTATCTTTAATAGAGTGAAATAAAGGAGAATTTTCACTGTGAATTTGGGGAGAAAGATTATCGAGTACGGTTACATTGTACCCTTTCTCTATGAGTTTTAAACTGAGATTCGAGCCGATAAAACCTGCCCCTCCGGTGATGAGCATATTCTTATATTTCATCGATAAAATTTCCTTTTGTATCGGTTTTTTTCCATGTTTGGCTTGTAAAATCGTATCGTTTGATAATTCGTGCCGGTACTCCGGCGATCACAGTAAAATCGGGAAAATTTCCTCGAACGACGGCATTGGCACCTACAATACATTGTTTGCCGAGTGTTGTACCGGCTTGTATGACCGCACCATATCCTATGAAACAGTTTTCCCCAATCCTTGTCTCTTTTATTAGAAGCGGCTGATTTAAAATATGTTTCTCTATTTGTCGAAATTCATGATCAACATTGGTGATAAACACATTGGCAGAGATAGTGGTATTTTTACCAATAACCATTTCTGCACCGGAGATGATGTGTAAGTTTTGACCGATGGAAATGTTCTCTTCAAAAAGGATGGATGCATCTTTATTGATCACTTCCATGCGAGAACCTGGAAAAATTCTTATTCGTTTACCGATGAATATTTGTTTTGAGTTTTGAATGATCAAAGGTTTTCCAATATACGATGGAAAACCGAAAGAACCAAAAAATGGTTTATACAAAAGTGCCCTGAGAATCCAAAAAATTTTAAATATCATTTAGTTTTTCCAGAGCTTAGAATTGAGTCTATAACTGGAGAGGAAAATGAGAAGACGAGAAATATTCATGAATTGGTTCGGTCCGATAACAAATAAAAGTAGTTTAAAGAGTTTGTTTATGAAATAAAATTTCCATTTATTGTTATTTAAATTATCAACACCTGCGGAGGTGTAACCTATTGAAGTCTTACTCAATAAATAATTTTTTTTAGCAAATATTTCAACTACTCCATGAGTTTCAAATGGGTTATGGTTTTCCGGAAATTGATGGGAAGATAACATGCTGGCGTAAGCTCGTCGTAATGAAGGAGAAATATAGGTGCCATTCTCCATAAAGTCATAGGAATATCGTGTATTTACAGTGTTTAATCGTTTTTTATATTTTTCAGAGGTATGGCTGTATTCAAGTATTACTTTATGTAATAAAGTTTCTGCTGAAAGGTCAAGATCGAAAGATCTTTTATTAAGCCTAAGAGGCTCTTTTTCATTGAATGAGCTAAAATGAAAAAAGATCAAATCGAATTTTTGATTAATAGTAAATCTATTTTCTCTTTCACTCGCAGTCACTTTTCGTTCATGTAAATTCCAAAAAGCAACATTAAGACCTAAATCAAATGAGATATGTAAACTTGGGAAAAAACAGGGGGCAATAGAAACCCATTTTTGATCAGTAGCGATACCGAATTGTGTTTCAAGATAGCACAAATCTTGACATCTTTCATCCCACCATTTTAAAAAACGTAGAGATTCCTCCGATTTTCTAATAGCAAAAAAACCTAGATTAAATGAACCGAATCTCATCATGGCCGTATCGCTTTGAGAAAGCTCCGTTCCTCGTTGTTGTGGCGTAATGTAATGAGGTGTTACAACGATTTCTTCTGTATCCAAGAGATTGATGATGGAATCGATGTTATCAAATAAAAATGTATCCGGATCAAAAAATATAACTTTCTCATGGCTTTTAAGTAAGTGCATGGTTAGGAAAGGTTTCAAACTTGTCGAAAATTCGATGATGTCATATTTGAACGATAATTGCTCTAAATTTTCTATATTGAGCTCTTCAATCCAAAAAATATTTGCTAAGGATGAGATATCGCCTAAGTCTCTTTGTTTGTCAAATAAAAAAATATTAATTTTCTCACCTACATGATTGTAGTAGGATTCAGCAAGCGAAAGTGCTTTGTATAAATAGGCTACATTACATACGGTAAAACTGCAAAAACTTTGTTTATCCATTATTTCCTCTTTCTTTAAAAATATTGTACACAAAGAGTATTTAAGGAATCGATTATTTCGTGTGATTTAGAGCATTATCAATAACAGCGGATATTTGTTTTGTAATTGATTCAATATTGAATTTCTCTATGACTCGCAAATGTGCTTTATTGATGATTTGCTCTCGGAGTAAATTATCGTTAATAATACGAATGATTTGTTCTGAGAGTTCTTGAAAATTACCCACTTCAAATAATAACCCAGAAATATTATTTTCAATAACTTCGGATAATCCACCTACATTGGAAGCGATTACGGGGGTCAAAGTGTTTAAAGCTTCTAGTGCGGTTAATGAAAATGTTTCATCCAAAGAGGTAATTAATAAGATATCCGTTTGATGGTACATTTGGTTTTGTTTTGTAATTTCACCATGAAAATGGACGTATTGGGTTAAATTCTTGTTGTTTATGTATTCTTGTAACTCATTATAATAGGTTGTATCGGCTAGTTTCCCAAAGAAATTTAGCTGGATTGAAAATGATGTGTTTGCAAGAAGAAGTTCTAATGCTTTTATTGCGATTAATTGTGCTTTATTCCTATGTATTGTTGCGATTACCGAAAGTCTTATTGTAGTGTTTTTATTTAAGTAAGAAGCAGTTTGATTTGAGGGCTTAATTCCATTATAAATAACGTGTTTTTTTGTATGTTGACGAGTGAACATATTTAAACTTTGAAGTGCGTAATTTGATACAACAATATATTCATCTACAAAGTAATCTTCAACTTTAATAGGTAGAAGATATTTTCGGATTATATCTTTTCCTTCATGAGCGTGGACTAGAGTATTGATTCCCATAATTCGCGAAAGAATGACTTCTCCGATATTCATTAATGTATTTGAGTAAACTAAATCAGGTCGGATGTTGTATAGGAAAAATGGGTATTTAAAAAAATGCAGTATTCGTGTTAATAGCTTTATGAAAAGGTTTCCATGGCTATGTTTTTTAAACGGATGAATTGCAACATTGTATGGTTTGAATAAATCCAACATCGGTCCATCCTCAGATGCAAAGGCAATATGAATATCATATTTGTTCAAAGGGATAATATTTTCAATAATTCTGAACAGAGTTATAGATGAACCTGTCATATTGGTGTCATGAAAAATAAAGAGGATTTTTTTCATTTTCGTAATGTTCGGTATAGAGTGCGTAGATATCTGAATGGAGCAGCCAATTTAAGATTATTAAGGAAGTTTAGAAAAAGTTTAGGAAATAAATATTTGATTTCTGTGATTTCATTAAGTGTGGTATTACTTTTATCATACAAAGATGCAGCATTTTGTTTTAACGCTGTACGAATGAGTAATCTATCTCTCCATTTGCTATAGTTTCTCTGTAATTGCAGATCAGAACTCTTTTGGATGTAGTCACCCATGACAATTATAATGTCATTGATTTCAAGGCTTTGTCTAATTTCTGTTTCACTCCCTTGTCCTGCATGAATCCGATAATGTATAAGTTGTTCATTGATGATATGTACTTGATAGCTATGAGCTATTCGTAACCACATCTCATAATCACCGGCAGATTTATATCTTTCATTAATTTGAAAAGCGCCCAATAGTTGATAACATTCTTTTTTGACCATTATGGACGGTGTTATCAGTAATATTTCGTGATTATTGCTTGAAAGGATACCGTTTAGAACATCATCAAAACCAAGTAAGGATTGATTTGATCCGAAGCATGTTGGAAAGTAGAATGGATAAATAAACTGATTGAGACTATTGATAACAGTACCCATGGTACCGACAAGGCCGATATTATCTGATTGTTGAAAAGCATATACACTTTTTTCTACGATTGTTGGATCATAAATATCATCGGCATGGTAAATAGCTATATATTCTCCATTCGCCAGATCTATAAGTTTGTTAAAATTATTTCCAGCTCCAATATTGACTTCGTTACGGTAAAACGACCATCCGTAACGGTCGCAATAGGATTTAATAATATCAGGTGTTTCATCCGTGGATGCGTTATCGGAGATAATGACTTCGATATTTTCATAGGTTTGTGCTGCAATGCTGCTAAGGGTTTCGCTTAAATATAATGCACTATTATAGGTTGGAATACATAGCGTGATGAGTGGATTGATATTAATCATAAAAATTTTCTTTTAATATCACGTAAAATGCTAAATAGTTTTTGTCGCACAGGTAGAGAAATTTTACTCATAAAAGGATATAAAATAATCATGAATGTAAAATGTAAAAAGTACCTCTTATCATAACGATCAATAAGTGTGGAAAAATCGATTAAGTCTTTAAGCGTAATGGATGAATTTCTTAAAATTGGAAATAGAACAATCCAAAAAAAATGTTTGAGAGATTGTGTTTGTTTGGCGCGTTGAACAATATCAGGAGTAAGCTGGTAACTATCTAACAGATTTGTAAGATCCTGACCAAAAAGTAATAAACTTTCAAAGTACATTTTAGTGTTTTTGATTGAAAATGTAGATTCACTCCCGCTCCATTCGAGTCGATTGTATAAACACTCAGCAATAAGTTCGGCACCATTATACAAACCTGCTTCAACACATATCATAGTATCTGATAAAAAGCCTTTGGGATAGTTTTTTGGTTTTGAAATGATCTCGTTGATAAAAAAGAATCCAGATACCCCTGCCGTTTGAATTTTCCCATTTAAAAAATTTAAAAGAAATTTATTTCGATTAAATGTTTGTTGGCTGGTATTGTGTATTAGTGTCGTATTCCCATTCTCATCAACTGTTCTGAATCCTGTAATTACAAAACCCGTGTTAGTTGTACTGATTATAGGTAGAGATTTTTCAATAAAATTTGGCTCAATCGTATCATCATCACATAGTATAGTTACCCATCGTGTTTTGACTTTTGTGAGAGCATTCGTAATTGATAGGGTCGCTCCGAGATTGATAGGATTTAGAATAAGTTCAGAAATTATTTTATCTTCTTTGTGAATCGTTTTTAAAAATTGTTGCGTTCCATCATCTGAGGCATTATCAACGACAATCAGATCAAAATGTATATCCGTTTGGTTTTTACAGGAATTGTAAGCCTTTTGTAGTAATTCCAGTCTATTGTATGTTGGAATAAGTATTGTAATTAAGTTGTTACTCATGTCGTTTTCCAAATAATTGTATTGCTTGATTCCTTTGATTTGTATCCAATTGATACCAACTGCCGATTGTATAAATAGCTAAAAGTAAAAATGCTGCAGGAATCAACAATAGAACATTTGAACTTGACAAATAGTATGAAACAATTAGCAGAGGAGAAATTAATAAGCAAAAATTTTTAAATGGGTATGAAATATTTACTTGTATTAATCCATTGGAAAAATTATATAAAAAGAATGTTGTTAGCGGAAAAGTTATAAACAAACCAAGTAAAAACATACTTAATAAAGTACCGGTAACACCAAAATATTTTGTAAATAAAATTGATAGAACAATTTTGATAGTAGGTTCTATAATAGACGCTATAAGAGTCATTTTACGTTTTATATTAAAAGATGAAAATGTAATGTAATTAATACTGTACATACCAAAAAGATAGATAAAAAATGAATAAATTAAAACATTGATTGTCCCGATATATTGAGATTCACCAACCCATAATGTAATAAATTTTTGCATAAATAGCATATTGCCAAGGAGAATAACACCGCCAACAATAGACATAACATTGAAAGAGATGTGATGAATAAATTTGATCTTATCAAAATTATTTTGTCGATACCATTTTGCTATGAGTGGAGTTATGGCACCGAAAAAAACCCCGTATAATAAAATCTCTAAACCAATAATTTTGGCAAGAATGGAATACTTTACCACTTCTGTTTTAGTCAAATAGTAAGAAATAATTAATACATCGACTTGATTGATAATTAAAGAAATAATTGTAATGGACAATGCAGTAAGTGAGGTAATGGCAATGTTTTGTTTTGAATGAAAATAGTCTAAAAGAGGCTCGATTTTTTCTTTGGGAATATAAAATTTTAAATATAGGAATAAAAAAACTACTATATTCATACATGCAAATAAACTTGCGATAGAGAAATAAAATTGAATATTTTCATTTAAGGAGATGGTAATAAAAAGCGCTAACGGATATTGCAGTGTTGCAAATCCTTGCAGGAAATTTGCAAGATGTAATTTATGAAGTGCAGTAAAAAGTGACTGAATGTAGCCACTAACGGCAGAAGCGATAATAATCAAAGTCAAAAATATTGAATGACTAATTGTTAAAGATGATTTTAACAGAACATTAAATATTAAAGTATTGAAATGATCAAAAAGAAATGTTAAAAGAAATAAACATAGCAGTAAATAAATGATATATGGGAAAAATGTAGATTTAAATAAATAATAAACTTTTTGATATGTAAAACTTTGTGCACCAATGGTTGCTATAGCACTAGGCAAACCAATATTGATTATAGATGCTATTGATATTGCTGTTGTCAATACAATGATTGAACCATAGTCATTATTACCAAAATAATTTATATAGATCGGAATGATTAAAAAAGAGAGTATCGCTGAACCTAATTTGACAAATAGACCTGAACTGAATCCTTGTAAAAAGATTTTTTTTTCATTCATTATCAAAACTTTTTAAGATAGTGTCTGCAAAATAATTATTGCTAAACAAATATGCCTGGGTACTTTTTAAAAAAGTTTCGATATTTTCTAAGTAAAATTTATATTCAGTATCGGACATAGATTGTATATGCTTATAAAGTTCTTCGTAGCTTTTAAAGTTACGTTGATCAATAAAACATGTATGTGGGATATAGTTTGTTATATTGTCAGCACCCCAATAGATTGGAATGCATCCTGCAAAAAAGCAGTCAAAAATTTTTTCTGTAATGTATCCGGGAATATCACGAGCATTTTCATAACAGATGGCAAATTTATATTTTTCCAGAACTTCTTTTTTTCGGTCGACTTTTCCTTTATATGAAGGAAATGAGGGTGCCAAAAGTTTTGTAAGGGGTTTGATGCGATTTAGGGCACGGATAACCTTTGGGCCTTTAAAGCGATAACTATCCCATCCAATCCCATAGAGATCAAAATCTTCCAAATGGTTTTGTTCAAACCATCGAATTGCTTCGATTCGTTTTGAGTAGAGTTCATAAGGATGTATCGCATGTTTGTAACCAGCGATTGTTGTACATAATTTCGTTTTTTTGGATAAATCTACGTCAATGCTCTCAGGTAATTCAAAAGAATAATTGATTTTGATATATTTATCAGGATTTGTTTGAATTAAATTGTCATCCCATGTAAACACTTTTTCAAAATACGAATGCTTGTTGATATCAAAGCTTTGAGGTCTAATCAGCGGGCTTTCAAGTGCTAAAAGATAAAGAGGTTTGTATGTGGCTATGGCGCGTTGCAATATGACATTATTTTCATCTGGCATGTCAATGAAAACAATGGCATCGGCATTTTCAGGAATAATAATATCAGTTGAGGCAATTGTGTGACCTCGTTGTGCCGCATATGCTTTTAGGTGAATTAGTGGAGATAAAAGATTGTCACCTATAGAAGCGTTATGATTTTCAAACATAAAATTATTTTTATTAAGTTCTTCATATAGATTATGAAATGCAATCTTCATTTACAGGTAAACTCTTTTATCTTAGTAATCATATAAGCAATCGCATTATCCCCCATACCAGGGTAGAGACCGATCCAGAAGCTGTCGTTCATGATTTTGTCCGTATTGGGCAAATCACCTACAACTCTATAATCACACTCTTGGACCATACTGTCAAACATCGGATGGCGGAGCATATTTCCGGCGAAGAGATTGCGAGTTTGGATATTGGCGTTTTCGAGATGTTCTACGAGTTCATTACGGCTAAATTGTACACCGTCTTTGAGTGTGATCATAAATCCAAACCAGCTAGGATCGCTGTTAGGCGTGGCAGAATTCAGAACCAATTCATCGATTCCCTTTAGCCCTTCGTAGAGTTTAGTGAAGTTTTCTTTACGTTTTTCGACAAATGTCGGGAACTTTTCGAGCTGTGCGACACCGATGGCCGCTTGCATATCGGAGACTTTGAGGTTAAATCCGAAATGGCTGTAGACATATTTATGATCATAACCCTTTGGCAAGGTTCCGAAGCTTTGGGAGAAACGGCATCCACAAGTGTTATCAATACCGCTTTCACACCAGCAGTCTCGTCCCCAGTCACGCATCGAGAGCATGATTTTTTTCAGCAATGGGTTGTCCGTATAGGTTGCTCCCCCTTCTCCCATCGTCATATGATGAGGCGGGTAAAAACTCGATGTTCCGATGTCTCCCCAGGTTCCTGTCGGTTTGCCCTCATAGGTAGAGCCTAGCGCATCACAGTTATCTTCTATCAGCCAAAGGTTGTGTTTGTCACAAAACTCTTTGACGGCTCGGAGGTTAAAAGGATTCCCGAGGGTATGGGCGATCATAATCGCTTTGGTTTTTGGGCTCAGTGCCGCTTCGAGCTGCGTTACATCGATGTTAAAATGAGTCAGTTCCATATCGACGAAGACAGGAACGGCGCCGTATTGGACGATAGGAGCAACGGTGGTTGGGAAACCTGCCGCGACGGTGATCACTTCATCTCCCCGTTTGACCTGACGATCACCCAATAACGGTGACGTAAGGGTATAAAATGCGAGCAAATTTGCTGAACTCCCGCTATTGACCAAAAATGTCCATCGTACTCCCAGATAGTCGGCAAGTTTTTTCTCAAATTGTTTGGAATAATCACCATAAGTGAGCCAAAAATCGAGTGAACTATCGACGAGATTGACCATTTCACGTTCATCGAATACACGCCCTGCATAGTTTACACGGCTTTTACCGGATACAAATTCTTTCTCTTGTACAGGTTTATGAACTAATTCATAATATTCTTTGGTTTTTTGTAATATCTCATTTTTAAGTTGTTCTGCCGGTGTCATTCTTTCTCCTCGTGTTTATTCCAAAATGTAGTGCAAAGCTTTAAATAGGGGTCTGCTTCGATTTTTTCTCTGTCGATCGTATCCAAAATAGAGGCATAATAGTGACGCATCTCTATAATCGCAGTACGATGAGAGGTAAACTCAAATCCGTCCATCGCATCCATTAAGCGACTGTTATCCGATGTATACTCATTGTTCAGACCATCATTGATGACCTTGATCTCAGAGGTGAAGTCACTCGTTTCATTGATCAAATGCACTAGTGTAATCAAATCGATTTTTTTGCCGGTTGTCAGATTATAAACTTTATGTTTGCTGTCATGATGCAGAAAATGATCGACGATTTTTACCAAATCATTCACATAGATATAATCGAAAAAGACATTTTTATTGATCGTTATCGGTAAATGCAAAAGATTTTTGACAATGGCATTTGAGATAAATTTGAACTCATAATTCTCATACTCACCGTAACAACCAAATATTCTAAGATTGAGGTTATTGTCACTTTTATCAATAAATTTGGAACATATCGATTTATAAAATCCGTATTCATCCAAAGGGATAGAAATATCTGCATCTTCTTCTTTGACATCAACAATAGGCTTATGCTTGCTGTATTCCGCCCCGCTGCCGAAATGGATGATTTTCGACACTTTATCGGAGTATTTGACGATGTTGAAAAACATACGGAGATTTTCATGAACGATGTTTTCATTGCCGCTGTCTCGCCCGCCGCCGCGATTGGCACAGTTGATGATAATCTCAGGCTTATGTGTTTCCATATAGGCATCAACACTTTCTTCCTGAGCAACATTAAGTTCTTTACTACTAGGAGTCAAGAGGGAATAGGTACTATGCTTGGCCAAATATTCGCCTAAATGCCTGCCGATAAACCCGTTTGCACCGATGATGAGAATCGTCATTAGTGGCCAAGTCGTTTTTCAAGCATATTGATACGTTGATCATCTTCAGCTTTGATTCGTGAGTAATATCGACGTTTGCTTTTTAGCCAAAGGAGCTCAAATTCAATTGCTTTTAAAATTCCTGCTTCAGGATCTTTAGAAATTGCATTAGCTGCAAAAACAACTTTTCGTGTTTCGTATTTATCGACCAATCCTTCATTAAATAATGATTGTATGAGTGGAATCGACCCTGTAGAAATTGCCCCGCCAAGGCCTGTTTTTAGATTTTTTTCACGAGCTTTTTGGAAAATGGTTCGACACATTGCAGAAATCTCTTCCCCATCAACTTTACTGCGATCATACCCCATCGAACCGACCATATCGACTCGACCGATAGTAATCCCATACAAAAGAGGTAGCTTCTCAAGGGTAAAGATTTTATCCAGATTTTCATAGGCAGTTTGTGTTTCGATATTTATTGCAAAATCAACATCTTCGCGATTATCTTCAGCTACAAAAGTCTCGATAGAGTTTAGAAATTTAGAAACTGCGAATGGAGTCTCAGCCATTGGAGCAATAATCCCTTTCACACCGATAGAAAGACCATTGTAAATATCGGTGATAGCTTCTACGCCACCGATTTTTAGAATGATTGGCAAATCAACTTTTGACGTAATATCTTTGAGACGCATCATCTCCTCGATACGGCTACCCTCTGCTTCAAACTCTGCTTTGATTTCAAAAACACCATACTCATCCCGAAGTACTTTTAAGACTTCTACCATCTCTCGTTCGATAATATTCATATTGTTCTCCCTACTAAAAAATCTTTCGTCATATTTAATGCTTTATCAAATTCTTCTTCATTCACATCATCCATCTTTTGCATCACAAATTCACTATCAGGAATAATGGCGGTTAATGCTTTACCGATGCGCTTTTTATCATTTTTCATCGCCTGTAACAGCCGTTCCCGATCAAAATGGCTGGTTTCAAGAACCAACGGTATATTAGGTGCGAAGAGTTTTTCATTGAGATCATTAAAAATCTTTTCTTCCATCCATCCCCGCCCCAAAGAAACAGCATTAGCAAAAATCATCCCAACTGTTACCGCAATACCGTGTGGAACATAATAATTAGTTACTGTTTCAAGTGCATGTCCCAAACAATGGCCATAATTAAGCAAGTTTCGTCGTCCTTGATCGAATTCATCCCCTTCCATATAGGAAAGCTTAACACGCATATTGTCTTCAATCAACGGCAACAACTTGGTACGGTCTTGTTTTGCTTTTTCGATAGTTTCTATAATTTGATCAAAGTTTTTATTCTTTTCTTCTTTCATTAGCTGAAATTTTATCGTTTCTCCGATCCCGCTGTAAAAGTCAAGAGGCGTGAGTGTTTGTAAAAAAGCGGGATTAATATAAATCTTTGACGGTGGATAAAATGTCCCAAGTAGGTTTTTAAAGGATTTGAAATTAATCGATGTTTTGCTGCCGATACAGCTGTCCGTTTGTGCTAAAAAAGTGGTTGGAACAAAAATCCAGTTGACACCACGGTAGAGTGTAGATGCAATAAACCCCGTCAAATCTTGTGTAATTCCTCCACCGATCGAAATCACTGTCAAATTCTTTTTAGCGGCTTGTGCAATAATCTGCTCAATCAAAACGCTGGCATATTCAAGTGTTTTATTTTCCTCAATGGCATCAAATAAAATAACTTCATCTTGTTTGAATACCGCGTTGAAGTGATCCTGATATAGAGTAGCAACATTGCGATCAATCATAATACACTTATGTTCGATAGCAGTCATTGATTTTAAAAAATCAAATGTATTTTCAAAAGAGACCGTATAATCTCTAAGATTCGAGTGTATCTGAAGTGATGTCATGCTAAAAATCCTCCGTCGATGATAATCGTTTGACCGGTAATATAGGTATTATTGGGTGAAATCAAAAAAGCGACAGTTTGCGCAATTTCATCAGGTTCGGCAAAACGTCCCAAAGGAATGGTTGCTTTGATTTTTTCTTGCTCCGCAAGTGGAACATTTTTCTGCGTCAATTCCGTATTAACGTATCCTGGACAAACCGAATTAACCAAGATATTGTATTCTCCCAATTCTCGTGACAAGGCTTTAGTCACCCCATTGAGGGCAAATTTCGTTGCCGAATACAATGTCCGGTTTTCTTTGGAACGGATACCCCAAATCGAGCTGATGTTAATTATTTTTCCATAACCAGTAATTTTCATGGATGGCACTACTGCTCGGATCAAAGCGATCGGACCGATTAGATTGGTCCCTAGCATTGTATCGATTTCATCATCATCGATACTGTCCACCGCTCCAAGAATGTTAATGCCGGCATTATTAATCAAAATATCAATTTTAGGGTGTTTTGAACAGTAGATTTTAATGGATTCTCTATCTGAAAGATTAAGATCATCATGTGACGGCGTTAATATATTATATGATTTTTGTTTTATCAAAAGGTCAGTAATCGCTTTGCCAATCCCTTTGGAAGCTCCGGTAATTAGAACAGTTTGCTTATTCATCAATCGTCTTTACAATCATATTAGCTTTAAAAGTTTCACGATCCAAGAAAGGAAACATATCTTCCAATGGTTTAGAAACCATCCGCCCGTCCGGTTTCGCTTCAGAAGAGAGTTTCGGTTCCATCTTTTCCGTCGGGCTCAGCATCACTTCACATACAACAGGACCTTTCATCGCCAAAACCTTACTGATATCTTCAGCTAAGTTAGTTTGATTTTCTATTCGATAGGTTGTAAAACCATAAGCCTGTGCGATCTTAATCGTATCTGGGCAGCTTACTCCGCTCTCATGGGTTGAACCGACATAATGCCCTTTGAAAAAACCGCCTTGGGTGTTTCGAATGGAGATATATCCGTCATTGTTGAGAACAAATAATTTAATTGGCAACTGATTATGAATGATCGTTTGAAATTCTTGGATATTCATCTGAAGACTTCCATCCCCAGTTACGCATATAACCTCATGCTGATCATTCGCATAACATGCTCCGATAGCGGCAGGGACATCGTAGCCCATTGATGCACAACCGGAATTTACAACCACTTTTTGATTTTTCCGCAAACGTAAACTTTGGTAAGACGCTACGCAGGCCGTACCGTTTCCAAATACAAAAATATCGTCATCTCTCGAAACGTTTGAAAATATATCATAAAAATTATACGAATCTACTACGTCGCTAACCACTTGACGCTCATCTGTAATCGTAGGAAAATCACGGCGATAGTGCTGACATCGTTCAATCCACTCACTGTATGATGGTAATTTGGCAGAATCAGTCGCTTCTAATAACTCGCTACAAAAAACTTTTGCATCCGCTTCAATCGGTACATCGATTTCTACCGTATGTTTCTTTAACTCGTTTGGATCGATATCAACAACGATCTTTTTTGCTTCGCGGGCAAAAAATTCCCAATTGTAACTCACAACACGAATATTAAGTCTCGCACCGATAGCAATAATCAAATCACTGTTTTGCACCACAAAATTTCCGGCACGATGACCTAATGAACCTGATCTTCCGAAATAAAATGAGTCATCGTCTTTCGCAATATCATAGCGTGCGAATGTCCCGATAACAGGAATATTTAATTGAGCAGCTAATTTTCTAAATTCTTGTACTCCATTCGACAACGTAATCCCATTTCCCGCAATAATGACTGGACGTTTTGCATTTTTCAATGCATCAAGAACTGTGAAAATTTGACAATCATAAGTTGGCTCTTCAGGAGAAATGAACCCTACTAAATCATTCTCTTCAACCATTGCTCCCTGAATATCAAGCGGTACATCAATCCATACTGGACCCGGACGACCATGTTTGGCAAGGTAGACAGCTTCTTCGAGATAACGACGAATATCATTTTTATCGGTTACCATCACAGCGTATTTTGTAATCGGTTTAACAATATCGACGATATTGATCTCCTGATCGCCGATCTGACGAAGATTTAGTTCAGGTTGAGATGCAATCGTTGTGACAAATTTGACCTGGCCTGAGATCACCAGCATTGGGATCGAATCAACCCATCCTCCCATCACACCCGTAATCGCGTTTGTCCCGCCTGGACCTGTAGTGACAACGGCAATACCGATCTTATTACTAACCCTGGCATATCCCTCTGCCGCAATTGCACACGCTTGTTCATGGTGGTTACAGACATAGTTAAGAGCAGGATTTTTACCGATTCCATCGATAATATGCATGTTTCCACCACCGGAAACCAAAAAAACGGTTTTAGCCGTATCGTTGTGATTTGCTAAAAATTTGGCAATGTAATCGGCTACCCGTATACTCAAAATATGCTCCACTCTAAGTTTTTCTTTTTTGCATCTAAAATATATTGCTTTAAATCATCGATTGTATCAATGGCATTATTTTCATAAAAATTCTTGTACCACAATACCGTTTTCTCAAATGTCGTCTCACTCTCCCATACATCTTTCCATTTTAAGCGGATATGGGCTTTTGAACAATCGAGTTTTAAGAGATTGGCTTCATGAGGTTGGTTTGGATCACGGGTAATTTCATAATCGATTCTATCCCAATGCTTTTTGACATGATTGACCACCTCTTCGACTGTAATAGACCCCTCATCGCTGGGGCCAAAATTCCACGCTTCTGCAAATTCAACCCGTTCTTCGAGCAGTTTTTGCCCGATAGCGAGATAGCCGCTGAGCGGTTCGAGGACATGCTGCCATGGACGGGTCGCATTCGGATTTCGGATACTCACTTTTTTCCCTTGCGAGACTGAGAGCATAATGTCGGTCATAAGACGGTCTTTCGCCCAATCTCCGCCACCGATCACATTGCCGGCACGGCAGGACGCCAAAAGAGTGTTATGCGATTTTTTATACTCTTCGGGGTTAAAATAGGAGCTTCGATAAGAGGCAGCAAGAATATCGGCACACCCTTTGGAAGAGCTGTAGGGATCATATCCCCCCATTGGATCGTTTTCACGGTATCCCCATACCCATTCTCGGTTCTCATACGCTTTGTCACTCGTAATATTAACAATCGCTCTTACACCATTGGCTCGACAGGCTTCAAACACTTTAAGGGTTCCCATAACATTCGTCTCATAGGTTTCGATCGGGTTTTCATAGGAAAGGCGTACCAGCGGTTGGGCGGCTAGATGAAAAACAATCTCCGGTTTATAGGTTGCAAATGTTTTATTTAAGAGTTCTAAATCTCGGATATCTCCGATAATGGAAATGATATTAAGCGCTAAAAGGTCTAAATGATTTGGCTCTGTCGGAGCCTCAAGGGAATAACCAATGACATTGGCACCCATTTCGTTCAGCCACAATGCCAGCCATGACCCTTTGAATCCTGTATGGCCTGTTATAAGAACAGTTTTTCCTTTATATTGACCGCCGAAAAGATTTTGCATTACCAATTCTTCCATTTGGCTTTATCATTGTGCCACATCTGATTTAGTTTTTGATTATCGCGTAGCGTGTCCATACATTGCCAGAAACCGTGGTGTTTAAAGGCTACCAACTCACCGTCTTTCGCCAAATTTTGAAGGGGAGCTTGCTCAAATACACACGATTCATCTGCACTCAAATAGTTAAGGACTTTGGGCTCGCAGACAAAAAAGCCTCCATTGATCCATCCCCCTTCGGTTTTTGGCTTTTCGATAAAACTTGCAACGCTCATGTTGTCTTGGATATCGAGATTCCCAAAACGTGCTTCCGGTTGGATAGCCGTCATCGTCAGTGCTTTTCCATGGGTTTTATGAAATGCCACCGTCTCTGCAATATTTACATCGGCTACGCCATCACCGTATGTGAGCAAAAATGGTTCATTGCCGATATATTGTTCAGCTCGTTTAATCCGACCGCCGGTCATCGTATCTAATCCTGTCTCAACGAGGGTCACTTTCCATGGTTCACTGCTGTTATTGTGTACTTCCATAGCATTGGTTTGAAGATTAATAGTAACGTCACTTTGGTGAAGAAAATAGTTTGCGAAGTATTCTTTGATATAGTAACTTTTGTAGCCGAGCAAAATAACAAACTCATTAAATCCATGTGCCGAATACATCTTCATAATATGCCAAAGGATCGGCTTACCCCCGATTTCTACCATCGGTTTGGGTTTTATATCGGTCTCTTCTGAAATACGGGTTCCGTATCCGCCGGCTAATAGTACAACTTTCATAAAATATTCCCTTGATTGTATAAATACCATGTATAGATCATTTTAATTCCTTCATGTAATTCTACCGTATGTTTCCAACCCAAAGCGTGAAGTTTGTTAACGTCGGTTAGTTTTTTCATCGTTCCATCAGGTTTATCGGTGTTGAAATAAAGCTCACCGGTAAATCCTACAATTTCACGGACAAGATAGGCTAAATCATGGATGCTGATATCGATACCTGTTCCAATATTAATGTGTGTGTTACGGATTTCGTTAGTTGCACTAAAGGTGTCTTTAAAATTTCTATTTTCCATCAGAAATACGCAAGCATCCGCCATATCCTCGGACCAGAGGAACTCACGCATCGGTTTTCCGCTCCCCCAGATTTCTACCCGTTCACCGCTCACACCGAAACCTTTAAGATACCCTAGTGCGGTTTCAATGTCATCCATTTTTAAATCATCCAATACTGCTTGAGTATTATTTTCACTCAGGAGTTTGGCCAAATGGATTTTACGAATCATGGCAGGGAGGACGTGCGATTTTTCCAAATCGAAGTTATCGTTAGGTCCATAGAGATTGGTCGGCATAACACTGATATAGTTGGTGCCGTACTGTAGATTATAGCTCTCACACATTTTAATACCGGCGATTTTGGCAATCGCGTAAGGTTCGTTGGTATATTCCAATGTATCTGTGAGGAGACAATGCTCCGGCATCGGCTGAGGGGTATTTTTCGGGTAGATGCAGGTACTTCCCAAAAACATCAGTTTTTTGACACCGTTGAGAAAGCTCTGATGGATGATGTTGTTCTGGATCATCACGTTTTCATAAATAAACTCACCCCGGTAAGTGTTATTGGCTACGATCCCGCCTACTTTGGCTGCAGCCAAAAAGACGTATTCCGGTTTTTCGGCTAAAAAGAAATCAGAAACAGCTTGCTGACTTGTTAAGTCAAGTTCACTATGGGTACGGGTCATGATATTGCTGTACCCTTTGAAGTGAAGGTTTTTGATGATGGCACTGCCGACAAGTCCACGGTGACCGGCTACATAAATTTTGCTATTTTTATCCATGTTTACTCGTAATAGCTCATCGTTTTATAACCACCTTCTTGGAGGTAAACATCTTTAGTCATTAGTTTGAGGTCCGATTTCATCATATCATCAACTAGCTCTTGGAGTCGGTATTCTCTAGTCCAACCCAGTTTTTGTTCTGCTTTGGTCGGATCACCTAACAAGAGATCAACTTCAGTCGGACGGAAGTAGCGAGGATCGACGGCAACGACTTCACGGCCGATATCGACTTGGTAGTCAGGGTTGCTGCAGGATACGACGTAGCCTTTTTCATCGACGCCTTCTCCACGGAACTCTAACGTAATTCCGGCATAGGTAAATGCCATACGGACGAAGTCACGTACTGTAGTGGTTTGTCCTGTTGCAATAACCCAGTCTTCTGGCTGTTCGGCTTGGAGGATCATCCACATCATCCGTACATAGTCTTTTGCATGACCCCAGTCACGTTTGGCATCAAGGTTACCGAGGTAGAGTTTATCTTGTAATCCAAGGGCGATTTTAGAAGCCGCACGAGTGATTTTACGGGTAACAAATGTTTCACCGCGTACAGGGCTTTCGTGGTTGAAAAGGATTCCGTTACATGCAAACATCCCATAGGCTTCGCGGTAGTTGACGGTGATCCAGTAAGCATACATTTTAGCCACCGCATACGGAGAACGCGGATAGAACGGTGTGCTTTCAGATTGAGGAGTCTCTTGGACTTTACCGTATAGTTCGCTGGTGGAAGCCTGATAGATTTTCGTTTTGTGGGCAAGTCCCAAAAGTTTTACGGCTTCGAGAATACGAAGTGTTCCTGTCCCATCGGCATTGGCTACATACTCAGGTGTTTCAAATGAGACAGCAACATGGCTCATTGCGGCGAGGTTATAGATCTCATCCGGTTGTACCTCTTGGATAATACGGGTAAGGTTCATCGAGTCAGTCATATCCCCATAATGTAAAAAGAGGTTACGGTTATCAACATGGGGATCTTGGTAGAGGTGATCGATACGATCGGTATTAAAAAGAGAAGTCCGTCGCTTAATCCCGTGGACAATGTACCCTTTTTTGAGGAGAAATTCGGCGAGATAGCTCCCATCCTGTCCTGTGACACCGGTTATAAGTGCAACTTTAGGATTATTCATTTGTTTTCTCCGCGATCATAATCATCTTCAATTCTCACAATATCATCTTCACCTGTATATTCACCGACTTGTGCTTCGATAATTACAAGCGGTATTTTACCCATATTGGCTAAACGGTGAAGTTTTCCTGCTTTGATATACGTCGATTCATTGGGATGAACGAGATAGGTTTGTTCCCCTACGGTTACAGTAGCCGTACCGCTAAGGACGATCCAATGTTCGTTTCGATGAAAATGTTTTTGGAGGCTGAGCCGTTTTCCGGGTTTGACCATGATCCGTTTGATCTTGTATCCCAGAGTATCTTCAAGTACGGTATATGTCCCCCATGGGCGGTGTGCGGTACGATGGATATGAGTAAGCTCGGGATTTGTTTGTTTATGTTCTGCTACAATCTCTTTAACTTTTTGGGATGAACCTTTTTTGGAGATCAGTAACGCATCCTCAGTGTCAATAATAATGAGATCTTCAATATCGATAAGACTGATGGGTTTATTAGCAATGATGAAATTATTATGTTCATCATTCGGCAGCTCTTCTGCAAGCGCATCAAAACTCCCGACATCCGACCAGCCGATATCGGAATAGACTACTTTCACTTTCGACGACTTTTCCATCACGGCATAATCGATACTCTCTTCGGGAATAGCGGCCATATCCGTATGCTGAATTCTAAATATCGAATGGTCAGTTTTTTTATTATCAAAGGCAATTTTAGATGTTTTGAAAATCTCAGGTGAGTATTTTTGCAGTTCTTCTAAAAAAACTCCGGCTTTGAAACAAAACATTCCGCTGTTCCAATAATAGTTCCCGGCATCAACATAGCGCTGTGCGGTTTGCGCATCCGGTTTTTCATGAAATGCTCTGACGTCTTCATCCGCTGCTTCAATATATCCAAAACCCGTTTCGGCAAATTCGGGGGCGATGCCAAACGTTACCAAGAATCCTCTGTCCGCTAGAACACGAGCACGCTCCAATACAGTTGCATACGCAGAACTGTTTTTAATCAAATGATCCGAAGGGGTCACCAATACGATCTCATCTGCGTCCAATCCTATACATGCCAATGCGATGGCGGGAGCGGTATTGCGTCCTGTTGGTTCAAGCAAATATTGGCTGTTATAATTTTCAATCTCTTCAAGCTGATCGAGAGCAAGAAAATACTGCTCCGTATTGGAAACAATCATCTGTTGATTGCATAGAGTACTATTGCGTTTAACTGTTAGCTGAAATAAAGATTTATTATCAAAGAGTTTAACAAATTGTTTGGGCATCAGAGTGCGGCTGATCGGCCAAAGGCGTGTACCACTTCCGCCACATAGGATAATATTCGTCATATAAAATACCCTTACTCATTTTAAAATATCATATATTTATTATTAATCAATAACGCTTCATGTTAATGGAGAATAATAACCATAAAGATTTTAAAGTAGGATTATCTTGATATAATTTCAGCATCATAGTGAGGAGGAGGGCTTTTGTTTAGTGTGATTATGTATCATCATATCAACAGTGATGACCTCCCTCTCTCAAATTCTGATAGTATGTTAGATGCGCATTTGCATCTGATTTCTACACGTTTTACGTCGGTATTCCCCGGAGACCAGATCACCTCAGTATCTATTTGCCTGACATTCGATGATGCGTATTATGATTTTTACCATTATGTGTTTCCATTACTAAAAAAATACAATCTCAAAGCGCTGCTTGCGGTCCCAACACACTATATTTTAGAAGATACCGATGTCATGTCAGAACATCGATTGTCTCTCAAGCATCATGAAATTTATGAGGGCGATAACTATAAAACGTATGTTCCGTTTTGTACCTATACGGAGCTTAGAGAGATGGTTCAAAGTGGACATGTTGCTATCGCGTCTCATTCGATGAATCATGTTAATTTGAGCGAAGAAGGTGTTGATTTAGATCAGGAAATTTTCGGCTCCAAAATCATGCTTGAAGAGAACCTCGGGTTTCGGGTTGATTCATTTGTTTTGCCGTATGGTAAATACAACGATGCGGCAGTTGCATTAGCAAGCGAATATTACCCTTATGTATTTCGAATCGGAAATGCTCTAAACCCCTCTTGGAATGGGATAGGCGGACTAATCTACCGGATTAAAGGGGATGGACTTAAGACACCCGAAGAACTTTTTAAACCTATGAAACAGCTAGGATTTTGGTTTAAAACGATGATTAAAACACTAAAAGGGTCACGATGAACGTATCGGCGGTAATGATCGTCAAAAACGGAGCGAGGACGATCCAAAAATCGTTGGAGAGTTTGAGAGAGTTTGATGATGTTATTGTTTATGATAACGGCTCTAGCGATGGAACCCAATCCATCGCGTCTGAATTTCCAAATGTTCGATTGATCGAGGGGGAGTTTGACGGATTCGGGACGACCAAAAACCGCGCGGTACATTATGCCAACCATGATTGGGTATTGATTATCGACAGTGATGAGGTGGTGGATGAGGAACTGTTACACGCACTTAAAACCCGAATCCTCGATCCGAATGCGATCTATATCGTGAACTTTCTCGCCTATTATAAAGATATCCCGATTCGCCACTGTGGCTGGAACAACCAAAAGATTCGCCGTCTCTATAATAAAACGGTGACCAAATTTAATGATAATTTTGTCCATGAAAACATCATCGATGAGGGGATGAAAAAACTTCCCATTGCTGGCAACATGAAACATTACAGCTACATGAGTATCTCCGATTTTATCGTCAAGCTCGATCGCTATTCAACTTTGTTTGCAACCGATAATGTCGGGAAAAAATCCTCATCCCCCGCGAAAGCATTTTTTAACGGGCTTTATTCGTTTTTCCGTACCTATGTTCTCAAGAGAGGATTTTTAGATGGGTATGCGGGGCTGATCATTGCATTTTCCCATATGGCGACCAATTTTTACAAATACATCAAGCTCTATGAGATGAATCTGGAACAAAAGAGTAAACGTGGCAACTAAAATTTGTGAATTGTGTCTTTCTCCCGATCTAGGGGGGCTGGAACTCTTTATGATGCGCGCATCTCGTTATTTGGGTGAAGAGTGCATCAGCGTGATTAACGAGAAAGGGAAGCTAAAGAGTTATTATGAGGGAACTCACTATCGTTATGCTACCTTAAAACAGCGTAGCGTTTTAGTATCATGGCTCAGTGCCAGATCATTGGCAAAAATTATTGATGAAGAGGAGATTGATGTTCTCCATCTCCATTGGACGAAGGATCTTCCTTTGGCCGTTATGGCTAAACTTCTCTCGACGCGTAAACCTAAGGTTGTGCAGTCGCGCCACATGACGATGACCCGTTTCAAAGACGATTTTTATCATCGATTCCTCTATAAAAATCTCGATTGTGTGCTCGCCGTAACGCAACAGGTCAAATCGCAGATCGAGAAATTTATCCCCTCGGATATTCGGCCGAGAACAGAGGTGCTTTACATCGGCGCGGAGCAACCAACGGTGATTTCGTCTGAAGAGCGAAATGAACGCCGTCAACAGATGGGGCTCTATAATGCGTTTACCGTCGGGATCGTCGGACGGATCGAAGAGCCGAAAGGGCAGCATATCGTCCTCGAAGCGGTAAAAGCATTGCATCAAAACGGTGTGGATGCTAAAGCTTTGATTGTCGGTCATGCGATGGATGAGGGGTATCTCCAAAAACTTCAAAATAACTATGCTGATATTGCCCTTTTTACCGGATTTACCAAAGAGGCTCAAACATTGATGCAGCTGTGTGATGTAATGGTGTTAGCAACCGAAAATGAGACATTCGGACTCGTACTGATCGAGGCGATGATGTGCGGAGTGTGTGTCGTTGCGAGTCGTAGCGGAGGACCATTGGAGATTATCGACGATGGAATCAATGGGCTGTTGTTTAAAACGTTTGATGTGTTGGATTTAGCAGAGAAATTGAGATTGTTGTATGAAAAGAGGGACTTACGACAAAAATTTGCCGAAGCGGGAAGATCAAAAGCTTTGGAAGTATTTGAAAGTCAAAAGCAGTTTGCCGAATTAAAACGAGTATTGGAGAATCTATGAGAGTTAGCGTGATCGTAGCGGTTTATAAAGATGTTCAATCGCTCTCATTGATTATCACCGCATTGAAACGCCAAACGTATAAAAACTTCGAAGTGATTATCGCCGAAGACGGCGAGAACCCTCAAATGAAAGAGTATGTTGAGAGTATTACCGATTTGGATGTGAAACACACAACGCAAGAGGATATCGGAGTCCGAAAAGCCCGCTCCCAAAATAACGGCATTATTGCCAGTTCGGGAGAATACCTGATTTTTATCGATGGAGATTGTGTCCCTTATACGACTTTTGTGGAAGCCCATGCAGCTTTGGCTAAAAGTGGGACGGTTCTCTCTGGCCGGCGTGTCAATTTATCGGAACCTCTGACCAAAAAGATCAAATCGGGAGTGCTTGATATTATCGATATCGAAAAACAGCTCTATAAATACATCGGATTGGCATTTGAAAAAAACTCGAAATACGAATACGGCATTTATCTCTCTCCGACAGGATGGCTTTATCCGTTGTTATCAAAACTCCGCAAACGTAATACGAGTATTTTGGGGTGTAATTTTTCATGCTTTCGAAAAGATATGATTGCCTTGAACGGATTTGATGAGGGGTATGGCGAAACATCACTCAGTGATGATACCGATTTGGATTGGCGGTTTCGTGCTTACGGATTGGAGATTAAATCGTGTAAAAATGTAGCCAATCAGTTTCATTTATGGCATCCGTATAACGAAAGGGATATCGGTTCGTTTTATTGGGAAAAGATGGTTAAAAATCAAGAAGATAATCGATATATATGTAACGATGGGCTAAATACACATAGGTCCTATTCACTAAATATAGAACAAATTGAGTTGAGGGCTATGGATTTATGAAATTTATCATAGTAGCACCTGGATATGATGATAATGCAGGTGGAATAGTCGTTTTGCATCAGTTGTGTGACAGACTCAATAATTTAGGGTATAAAGCTTCTCTATGGCCATTTTTCAAACCAGTGTTAGATTTTTCGAACCCTTTTAAAACAATTTATCTCTTCTTTAGATATTTCCGTAAGAGTATAAAATACGGATTTAAAACAAATCCTAAGTTAAATACGCCTATAGCATCGTATCAAGATATAAAAGATGCGGTCGTCGTATATCCTGAAGTTATTGTTGGGAATCCTTTGAAGGCTAAAAATGTTGTTCGATGGTTATTACACAAGCCGGGGTTTAATAACGGAGGGAAAATAGATTTCGGAACAGATGATCTTTTCTTTTATTATGATAAAGCATTTGACGATAGTCGGTATAACTCACATCCGGATAATCGACTTCATATTATCTCACAAAGATCGGATGTCTATCAAATAACAAACCATGATATTCGATATGGGACGTGTTATTTACTCCGAAAAGGATATAAAAGGGAAATTGTCCATAATAAGGCTGATAGTGTATTGGTGGATGGCCTATCGCATGAGGAAACAGCTGATGTTTTTAATCAATCAGAATTTTGTATTTCTTACGATACCTACACGATGTATTTGGTATATGCAGCAATGTGTGGATGTATTCCTGTTGTCATACCTGAAGAAGGTGTTACAAAGGAACAATGGCAGCCGAATGAAGAAAACCGATATGGAATAGCATATGGGTTTGACGATATAAATTATGCTATTGAAACACGTCCATTATTACTGCAACATATAGAAAAGCAAGAGCGAGAATCAAATCAATCAGTTATTCATTTTATAGAAAAATGTAAAGAATATTTTAGTCTTTAAAGCTTCGTAATCCCATCTTTACAATAAAATGCATTTTCCGCACGATGTTTTTCCATAATTACTTTATTCACATCCCCCTCAACTGCACTAAAGCGTTTCGGATGATAGAGATGGAGGATATTGGCATTGTTTCGGCATGATTTTAGTTCTATCCCCATCCCCCGAAAGCGCCAGCTCGGATCGACATCTTCTCCTTCGGCGGGGAGACGGTAAGTTTCGTCAAAACCGTTGATTTTCAGAAAATCCTCTTTATAGCATGACCAGTTGCATCCGATGATATGACGAACATAGCGTTTATGAATCTGACGGCTGATGAAAGAGTGCGATTTAAAGGTTAAACCATCTTCGGGATGACGTGCATCATCGGTAATCATGAATGGCAGATACCAAAAGAATTTTTTTTCGATATCACGGACGGTGAGTTCATGTTGTTTGACCCGTTCGGTAAATTTAGGTCCGAGTTCGAACCGTTTGCCGCAGAGGACGATCCCTTTTTGGGCATTTTCGGCATGCGCTTGGATAAAGGTACTGTAGGGGACACAGTCTCCGTCGATGAAAATCAGGTATTCGTTCGATGAGGCTTGGATTGCACTGTTCATCGCTTTGTTTTTCCACCAGCCATCATCTGGCTGGGTGAGGTGAACGAGATTAGGAAAACGGTCTTGTTGTGTAGCGATAAATTCACGCATTTCGGACGAATCACCATCTTCAGAAACGATAATCTCATCGGCAGGCAGCGTTTGATTAGCTAAGCTATCCAATATAAAACCAAGCGCCTCTGTATCTTTGTAAACGGAGATGATAATGGTTGTTTTTGGGAGTTCCATTGAATACCTGATAAATGAAGTGTTTTATTGTACTACAGAGTTCCTAAAATCATCAGAAGGTCGTTTGAGAGTGATTCCCATGATGAGAACGAGTAAGATTGTTAAATAGGATGCAGGAAGATTACCTATCATCATGTAAAGAGCCAATAATCCTAACATGATGGCTCCGATGGAACGGTATTTGGGCTCACTAGTTAATGAAGTGGCTAACGACCATAAGAGCAACAACCAAAGGAGGAGTGCGAGTATGCCTCCATTGACCGTAATATGAAGATAAGTATTGTGAAAATCGGTAAATCCGGTCATGAAAGAGGGATAAGCTGAAAAATTGTTTGTAATAACAGATTTATATACATCTGTATGATCCCCCAACCCGATACCAATCCAGGGGTTATCTTTAACGATGCTTATACCTACTTCCCAAATCATGACACGCTGCCCGGTACTGTCATCGCTCAGGGGAGTTCCATTTACTGTCATATAGGCAATAGAGTTGATTGTTTCGAGACTTCGTTGATTAAAGTTGGGACTCATTTGATAAGCAAGAAAAAAAACCGCTGCTATGATCGGAGTAAGGATGGAGAATGTTTTTAAAAGATTAAATTTAAAATAAGTAAGAAGATAAATGATTGAACCTCCTACGACCGCTATTTGTCCGGTTCGGCCCGCATTCATAAAAAGATTGGAAAGCATAGTGATAATAAATAAGAGATAGATGGCAGTACGTAATGGTGTGTGGCGTTTTTCAAACAAATTCATAACCATTAAAAGCACTGTAAATGATAGGAAAAAACTATACATGGCTCGTGACATAAAAGGAGAAGGATCTGCAGGTGACCATGTCGGTTTGTATTGAAAAGGGATATGGTCGAAAAAAATGAGATACGACAACACTTCACTGATGATCATAGCAGCTAAAAAAGCTTTAAGAATAGGTGCTAAATAATTAGACCGTAATGAGGTATAGAAGATAGGAAGAAGTAAAAAAAAGTAAAACTTTCGTAAATAGTCCAAACCTTCAGCTACATGATCACTCCAAGTTAATGTCAATGAATAGTAAAGAAAAAAGAGTGATATGAACCAAAAAACTTTTTGTTCTCGAATCATTTTCCATTTGATTCTCCAATTCCCTTCCCAAATCCATACAATGGCCAACAGAGCGGATATAAGTGTATACGCTCCAATTGATAAAGGTATCAAAAAAGCCAGTGCAATGGTAAGCCAATTAAAGAGCTGATTAGGGGAAAGAGATTTAAAGTACATCAAAAGCCTAGATAAATTAGTTTGAAACGGCTGTGAGTTTTTTCAACACTTCTGTTGGTATAATCTGACTCATACAGATGTTTTCTCTGCATTGTTTCATCGTCTCGGTTTTATAACACGGTGAACAAGGGAGCTTTAGTGAAATAGGGTGCACTGAATTGGCATCACTTTGGTATGGGCTGTCGGTGATAGGGTTGTTCGGTCCCATGAGTACAAACGTCGGAGTATCGATAGATGCTCCGATATGCCCTGTCGCCGAATCGGTACAGATAAGTGCCGCACCATGTTGAACGGTAGTGATCAGTTCAGAGATCGAAAGCATTCCCACGAGGTCAATGACATTTTCAGGGTAAGGTTTGATTTGATCAAAAAAGGCTTCCTCTCCCTTTGCCCCCACGATCACGATCGGTGTATCGGCGGCAAGAGATTGGATGAGCGATTTCCAATGTTCAAACGGCCATGCCCGATAGTTGAGCCCTTTTTTCTGATTATGAGAGTTGCTGGGGGCGATAACGATGTAGCGTTCAGGAAGAGAAACTTTTGTTTTAAGTTCCTCAAATGATTTTCCGAATAGGATGGGTTTCGCTTTGAGAAGGATAGTCGGATCAATAACATCCCGATAGTAGTGCTTGGTTACTTCACCTCGATTGATATTTTGGGTTTCTGCCGTCTCTAAAATCCCCATACCTGTTTTGTGAGTCGCATGAATTGCGTTGATGAGGCTTTTAAACTGTTTCCCAAATTCCAAAGAGATCAATAGATCATAAGGGTGCTCTTTTGAATAACGGATAATCGCACGTTTTTGAGGGCTGAGCCAAATCGGGAGTTTTTTATGTTTCAATGGAAAAGTTTGATGGATACGGGGATCATTTTCAAACAATTTCCCCGTACCGGGAGTCGTGATAAAATCAATGATAATATTGTCACCATATTGCGCTCGTAATGCATCGATAACTGCCGTAGCATAGACTAAATCTCCCAATGCTCCACAACGGAGAATCAGTGCTCGTTTTACCTCTTTTAAAACAGACATTTTAGATAGCCTGTGAGTATTTTTTCAAATACCACTCTATCGTTTTCACGATACCGGTATCAAAATTCTCATCCGCTTTCCAGCCCAATTCATTTTCCAGCTTGGTTGCGTCAATAGCGTAACGGCGATCGTGTCCTGCACGGTCTTCGACGTAGGTAATGAGCTCTTTGTAAGATTTAGATTCTGAATCAAGTTCAGAATGACGAGGAGCCATTTCATCGAGGAGGGTACAGATACGTTCAACGATCTGGTTGTTGTTGCGCTCATTGCGTCCGCCGATGTTATAGACTTCTCCACTACGTCCACTGTGATAGACCAGATCGATCCCTTTGCAGTGATCGAGTACATAGAGCCAGTCACGGATATTTTTACCATCCCCATATACGGGAATGTTCTCACCAGAGAGAGCTTTGCGGATGACAGTCGGGATCAGTTTTTCGTTATGCTGTTTCGGTCCGTAGTTGTTCGAGCAGTTGGTGATAACGGTGTTCATCCCATAAGTATGATGATATGATCTCACAATCATGTCTGATCCCGCTTTAGAGGCACTGTAGGGGCTGTTAGGAGCATATGATGTCTCTTCGGTGAACAGATCACTTGGGTCATCACTGAGGGTTCCGTACACCTCATCGGTGCTGATGTGGTGGAAACGGGGAGGATTGGATTCCGTATCTAGTACGGAATGACGGTAGGTGAACGGTTTTTCCATCCACGCTTTATAAGCGACATCGATGAGGGTAAAGGTTCCGTTGACATTGGTTTGGACAAACACGCCTGGATTTTTGATACTGTTATCGACATGGCTCTCTGCGGCAAAATGGATGACACCGCGAATGTCGTAGGTTTCAAAGAGCGATTCGACCAATGAACGGTCGCAGATATCCCCTCGAATAAAAATATGTTGATCATTGTTTTGGACTTCAGCGAGATTTTCAATATCTCCCGCATAGGTGAGAAGATCGAGATTGATGAGACGGACATCAGGATATTTGGCTAAAAAATAGGGGACAAAGTTGCTTCCGATAAATCCGGCGCATCCGGTAACGAGAATAGTTTTCATTTGGCTTCTCCTAATGTATTCAAACACTGTTTAAGTGAATCTCTCCAATACGGGATGGAGAGGTTAAAATCATTTTTTATTTTTGCTTTATTGAGCAAGCTGTAGTGGGGACGCGAAGCTGGTGTCGGGTATTGATCGGTCGTGATCGGATTTACGTTGCATTCCACACCGCTGAGTTCAAAAATAGCACGGGCGAAATCGTACCAGCTAGCACATCCCTCGTTACTGTAGTGGTAAATTTCAGGGGTTCGATTATTGATGTTTGGAAGGATCTCTAAAATCGTTTCTGCTAAATCACGTGCGTAGGTAGGGGTTCCAATTTGATCGAAGATAACGCCGAGGCTATCACGCTCTTTACCTAGTCTCAACATCGTTTTAACGAAGTTAGTGCCGAAAGAGGAATAGACCCATGAAGTACGGATGATGATCGCGTTCGCCGGAGCGACGGAGAGGATCGCATTTTCGCCGTCGCGTTTAGTCCGTCCATAGACCCCCTGCGGATCGGTCGGATCACTCTCAACGTAAGGACGATGATTCTTCCCGTCAAAGACGTAATCGGTGGAGATATGGATAAGAGCGATGTTTTTGGCTTTTGCAATTTTAGAGAGCATACTGACAAAGCGATGGTTGATGGTATCGGCCAGATCACTTTCACTTTCTGCTTTGTCGACGGCAGTGTAAGCGGCACAGTTGATAATAGTATCGAATATCTTGCCCTCGAAAAAATCTTCCATTTTGCATAGATTGCCAAGATCAAGCATTGAACGATCGGCAAAAGTAAAAGTGTATTGGGGATACAAGGCACTTATTGCTTGGATTTCCGAACCCAATTGTCCGGAAGCTCCGGTAACGAGAACTTTAGGCATACAAATCATTTCCAAAAGTGAAATGGTCTGCATCAGCAAATAATGGTTGTTGGGTATCTTTGGCTGAGAGTTGAAGTTTTTCTGTCGAAACGATCCAATCGATGTTTAATACCGGATCATTAAAAGCGATTCCGCGATCACATTCGGGAGAATAGTAATTGTCGACTTTATAGGCAAACGTACAGGTCTCAGAGAGCACCACAAATCCATGCGCGAATCCTCGAGGGATAAAAAGTTGACGTTTATTTTCGCCTGAGAGTTTGATCGCTACATGCTGACCAAAAGTGGGTGAACCTGCTCTAATATCGACTGCCACATCGAGCACTTCTCCCTCGATGACCCGTACCAGTTTAGTTTGGGCGTATGGAGGAAGCTGATAGTGCAATCCACGCAATACTCCATAGGACGATTTAGACTCGTTGTCTTGGCAGAAAGGGGCTGAAAAACCTAAAAATGCTTCGAGTTTATCGGCTCGGAAGGTTTCGACGAAATAACCACGTGCATCTCCATGCACTTTGGGATCAATGAGGATAACATCAGGGATGGCGGTACGTGTAAAGGTCATTAAATTGCTTTTCCTTCATGGGCTCTTCGGATCAGGTATTGACCGTATTGGTTTTTGCTCAGCGGTTGAGCTAATTCTAAAAGTTTTTCTTTCGAGATATAACCCATTTCAAAAGCGATCTCTTCAATACAGGCGACTTTGAGTCCTTGTCGATTTTCAATCGTTTGAATAAAGAGACTTGCTTCCAAAAGAGATTCATGGGTTCCCGTATCGAGCCATGCATATCCACGTCCCATAAGCTCAACTTTGAGAGCATTTTGTGCAAGATACGCTTGGTTGACAGTTGTAATTTCCAGTTCGCCGCGATTAGAGGGTTTAATATTTTTAGCAATCTCTACAACACTGTTTGGATAAAAGTACAATCCGATGACCGCATAGGAGCTTTTCGGTGTGAGCGGTTTTTCTTCGATGGAGAGGACATTTCCCTCTTTATCAAACTCGGCGACACCGTAACGCTCAGGGTCTTTGACCCAGTATCCAAATACGGTCGCTTTGCTCTCTTCGGTCACATTTCGAACCGATTGTGCGAGCATTTTGGTCAAACCGTGACCGTAAAAGATATTATCACCTAATACGAGACACACATCATCACTTCCGATGAAGTCAGCGCCTAAAATAAATGCTTGGGCTAGACCATCAGGGGAGGGCTGAACGCAATACTCAAATCTCATTCCGATATCGCTACCGTCTCCAAGGAGCTCTTCAAAGCGAGGAAGATCGGTAGGAGTAGAGATAATAAGTACTTCAGTGATCCCTGCGAGCATCAGAACCGAGAGGGGATAGTACACCATCGGTTTATCGTAAATCGGAACCAGCTGTTTACTGACCCCTTTGGTAATCGGATAAAGTCGTGTTCCGCTGCCGCCCGCGAGGATAATTCCTTTCATACTGCTCCTATGAAATGTTAATAATTGAAATTATAGTCTAAAAAGATTGTAGGCTAGTTTAATCAACTTTAACGCTTTTTGCGTAATAATAATGGTATGAAAATATTAATGATAGATGGGAGCGGCTTTCAGCTTCAAACTCGGAAAATGTTACTCGAAGAGGCTATCAAAGGGACAGTTGAGAGTATTTCAACATTGGGCGAACTGTTTATCGCTTATCAAAAAGGGCAGTATGATGTCGTGATAATCGACCATGGGATTGAAAACGGACAACAATGTGTGGATTATATTTTATCCATCGATCCGATGCAGGGGATATTGGTTGTCAGTATAGCAATCCATTGTGTGATAAGCCGCTGTGAGGATTGTGTTAACCATCATGACATTCGCCGCTTGTTCAATCCGACACCGATTAAAAATATTATCCGTATGGTCGAGGGATTTAAAAGCTATTCGTGTGATCATTATGATGAGGAAACCAATAAAATACAAATATAATTTTTTTATCTTCTAATAGATTATTTGAAATAGGGTGTTAAGAGCGGGGATTATTCAAAAGGTACAGAGAGTTTGATAAAACTGTATTCAAAGGTAAAAGAAGCCTCTTTAAGTGCAGAGATATTAAGGTATGGTTTGACATTTTTTCCAATATAGAGCGAGATGACTGTACCATTTCGCAGCAGTGAGGGATCGAAAGAAAATGTTAGGATTTTGTTTTCATACGTGTGCTTGATCAGCGGTTCAAGCAGGTTGTCATCCGGTGGCAGCATTAGAATGATGCCGTGAATATTTTTCGTACCCAAAGCTTCTTTTGCCGAAAGGATTGAGACTCGTATAGGATGATCATTGATCCCTTCGGGATATTGATTTTGAACCATATTAGAAAAATGTCGGGCAGCCTCTTGATTGGCGGGTGAAGCGACAATCACGAAATGAATAGAGGATTGGATACGTTCTTTTGTCCCCTTTTCCATGAACAGTATTTTCGGAAAAAGTTTTGCGCTTATCTGCAGCAATGGGGTATCGTAAGATGCCCCAAAGAGGGTTAGCGGAATGACCAAAATGCAAAAATAGAAGAGCTTCTTCATGGGTGATCCAACGGCAAATTGATAGTGAAAACGGCTCCTTGAGTATTATTACTAACGCTGATGCTCCCCTCAAAGTGTTGTTCGATAATCACTTTAGACATATAGAGTCCAATACCGGTTCCCTGTTTTTGAAATTTCGTCGTAAAATAAGGCTCGAAAACCCGTTTGGCAATGTTCGGCGGCACTCCTCCGCCGGTATCGGAAATATCGATGATCAGGCGTTTCGCTTCACATCGAAGCAGAACGTCGATTTTACCTCCGGATTGATCATTTTTTGCGACGATAACATCTTTGGCGTTGTTGACAATATTTAAAATCACTTGTTTGAATTCATTAACGACGCCATAGATATCTTCATTGCATTCATTGTGTATAGCATAGGTGATTTTGGCGTAGGAGAGTTGTTCGCTTAAGAGATGGAAAATATCGTTGATGGGCTGGGTTGGTTTGAATGCTATCCGCTCTTTATTGAGGTTGAAAAAATTTCTAAAATCATCAATCGTGTTGGACATAAAGGTGAGATTCGTATTGATAATATCGCTGTTATTTTCAATCTCTGTATCATTCAGGAGGCCAAGTTGGCGTTTCATTTCGATGTTGCTCATGGCCAATCCGATAATGTTGAGGGGCTGACGCCATTGGTGGGCGATACTCTCGATCATTTCACCCATGGCCGCGAGCCTCGATTGGTGTATCAGCAACTGCTCTTTTTGGCGACGCTGTTCTACTTCGGCTTCAATACGTTGTTCAAGCTTTGCGTTGATTTCTTCCATTTGATCTCGATAGTTGTCGATAGTCCCCAGCATTTTATTGGTTGATGAGATAATGGTCTGTATTTCCGTGTTGTTGTTATCGCATTCAAAGGGTTTCGTAGTTTTGTCAACCGTGTACGCTCCCATCCAATCAGAGATATGGCGCAAAACAAAAAATTGTTTCCGAAAGTAGAGATACGTGAAGGAAAAAAGGGCTAGGGCAAACAGCGAAAGGAATACCAGTCGGTCAAAAAGTTTATTTTGTAATTCTTCGGCATGGGTATTGGAATAGCTGATGTAGAGTGTAGCTTGAAGCTCTCCTGTAATCGGATCTTTGAGGGGTTCTGAGATGGTGATGAAGTCTTTGAGTTGAGGGTGAGCGCTGTATTGCTCAAAAATAGGTTTTTCATTCAGATCGGTCAAGACAACACGTGAAATACTGGGGTTATGGAAAAAGGTTCGCATCGTTTCGCTGAGCATATCCGGTTGGTCAAAACTCAAATAGATTGAGAGGATAGGTTTTAGGGTATTGGTAACCAGATTGATTTTTGAGCGCTCTTCGTCGTTTAGAACGGCAGAGCTGTTCATCTGGATAAAGATAAACATGGGGACAATGACAGCGATGTAAAGAAACCAGAAGAAAATGGCAAATTTGCCTATAAGTGAATGCATAATTAAAATCCAATACCAATTAACATAAATTGATATTATATAAGATTTAGTTAATGCATCTTTAAAGTTTTGGTACAATGTAACATAATTATAAGGACGGAGCGTTTGATGAGAGGTTATTCGATAGGGTTGGCAGCAGTTTTGTTAGTTTCAAATGGAGTAGCTGCAGAGGAGGGCGATATCACTTCGCTGTTAGACGAAGTAACTGCCATCGCAACGAAGACCAAACTCAATATCGACTATCAACCTTCAGTCGTATCGGTTCTTCATGCCGATAAGCTCAAAAAAATAGGTATTCGAAACCTCCATGAAGCTCTTGGCATACTGCCTGGGATTGAGACTTCTATCTTACATATCGGGTGGAAGCAGGTTATCGTTCGGGGAAATTATAACCCCGATACGTTTGTATTTGATAAGTATAAACTTTACATTGATGGGGTAGATGTAGGGAGTGATCTCTACAGTACCAGTTATTTTTATCTCGATTTCCCGATAGAGCTAATCGATCGTATTGAAGTACTGCGAGGATCGGCTTCGACGGTTTACGGTCCGGGAGCATTCAGCGCGGCGATCAATGTTATTACCGTAAGTTCTCAAGAGGGAGAAAACGATAAAGTTTTTGGTGCAGTTGGAAGTTATGACTATACTAAAGCCGGATTTGTCAAACATCTCAATATCGGTAATTGGGCAGTTGGTATCGACAGTTATCATCAACATAGTAATAAAACACTTCCGGCAGGTGAAGCGTTTGTTTCGGCTAAAGAATACGGGTATGCCCGTACCGATTATAACAGTTTGGAAAGTTTTGAGGATTATTCCATCGGTGTAACGGCAAAACACGATGATTGGACGTTGATAGCCAGATACAAATCGGACGTAACAGATAATTTCTATGGTTTGAGTGAGGATATCGAGCCAATGACCGGTGGATATCAGCACAATAAAAGTGCAATCGTTGAGGTACAAAATAGTTCTAATGTGGCGCGGGATTTGAGTTTGGAAACCAAATTCGGGTTAAACTATTATGCTTTTACGTTTGATTCGACCCTTTATCAAAATTATTTCAATACCGGGCTTACCGTGCGGATGAATCCGACATACGAGCAGTTGAATACGTATGCGGAGATGAATCTCAGAGGAAAAAATATTGAAGATCATGCGTGGATGATCGGCGTAAGTGCCCAAAAAATCGATACGATCAAAAATGTTTTTGGAACCACATACCGAGATCAAGGGGATGGCGGTCCGAGTATTTTTGGTACGATGGAATATTTAGAAGGACGATACGGTTTAATTGCAGGAGATAATGATCAGTGGATTAAATCGGTTTCTCTACAGGATATCTATTCAATCAATGATGCTTTGGATATCTCTGCCAACATTAGATTGGATACCTATTCGCTGTTTAGTAATATGCTTAGTTATCGTATCGGTTCAGTTTACCGAATGGATAATAATCATATTTTTAAGGGGGTTTATGGACGTTCCTATCGTGCACCATCGTATGTCGAAGCTTTTCAGGCTCCACAAGACGGTTTAAAGGATGGAAATCCGAATTTAAAACCTGAATCGATAGATACGTTTGAGTTGGCCTATACCTACAAAAATAAAAATACTATCCTCCGAAGCAATGTATTTTATTCGATTCTAAACGATGTGATTGACAGTGTTCAGCATGAACCGGATGGATTTACCGGTGATTACGCCAATCATAAACAGCGTAACGCAAAAGGGGTGGAGCTGGAGCTTACCCACTATTTCGACAACGCTTCTGAACTGATGGGAAATTTTTCCTATGTTCGATCCCAATACTTTTCTCCGGATTATTACAATCCAGTAGAATACCAAAGCCCTGAAATTTCGGAGGTGATGATCAAGGGATATTACCTTTATCCGTTGACAGAACGACTTGGTATCAATACCGCATGGTATTACACTGGTCCAAAACGGGGATATCTACGCGAAAGCGGTGATATCCGCACCTACGGTGCGACGATGCTGGTAGATGAAACTCTGTCGTATAATCTGGATGATTTGTCGATGGTGACACTGAGTGTGAAAAATCTCTTTAAAGAATCGGTGATCTATCCATCGTATGATGCAAAACATGAGGGCATCCATCGTGAAGGTCGTAATTGGCTAGTGACGTATGAAAAACAGTTCTGAAAATTGAGAATGAATTTATGGGGGGTGGCTCCGAATACTGGATTCGAACCAGTGACCAAGTGATTAACAGTCACCTACTCTACCGCTGAGCTAATTCGGAATCTTTAAGAGGCGCAATTATACGCTATGTTACGCTGGATGTCAATAAAAACGGGGTTATTTAGAGCGTTTTCGATCAATATTTTCGATCGGAGTAAAAAAAGTGATATTTGATCGTTCGATTTGAGCGATTTTACCGTGATGGAGCAAATTTTCGAAGCGACTTTTGGAATCGGCATCGAAAAGAGCATTGATATCATCCATACTCAGAGGACGTTTATCCAGAGTTGTAAGGATCTCTTCATCGCTGTAGGCACTTGGAGTTGCCGAGGCATGGTTGCGTGAAACGATATGGATCGGCAATGCAGGATCAAAATGGTGTGCAATCAGATGCAGTTCCTCAAAACTTAGCCCTTGAACCGCATAGGCAGGGGGACGGTCGATGGTGCCGATATCGATCCGTTCGCAGTGGATGTTCAGCAGGGCATGGTTGAGCGCTTCCACTTCGCTTGGAGCGTCATTAATCCCTTTGACAAACAATATCTCTAAAAATAATTTCCCCGTATAGATCTGTGAGAAACGGGTGATACTTTCGATGATGGTTTCGATTTCTATCCCCTCGGCGGGGCGATCGATTTTTTTAAACACTTCGGGTGTTGCGGCATCGAGAGAGAGTTTGACTTGATCGAGCTTCAAAAGGGTATTGAATACGTTTAAATCATTGAGACAGGCACTGTTGGAGAGGATAAGGGTTTGAATACGCCCTTTGATTGTATCGATCTCATCGACAAGAGCATTCAGATAGGGGTACATCGTCGGTTCACCGTTAGCGGTGATCGTAATGACATCAATAGAGGGGTGTTTGCGCAACGCTTCTGTTAAATCGGTCATAATCGTCTCTACCGGAGTGATCGTACGCTGGTGTGCCATTGCGGGTGCAGGGGCGAGTTCACAGTAGAGACAGTCAAAGTTGCATTGTTTGCCGGAATTGGAGAGGTCGATCCCGAGCGACGCACCGAAACGGCGTGAAAAGACGGGACCGAAGATCGTGGACATATTAGTCTTTTTTACTCACTCGTTGACATTCACGAACGAAGTGTTGAGCATTTTCAACCGGAACGTCGGGGAGAATCCCGTGCCCAAGGTTGAAGATATGGCGACGGCCACCCATAATCTCTTGGATCGCTTCGACACACGCGGTGGTTTGCTCTTTGGAGTATAAACGGCATGGTTCCATGTTTCCCTGCAGGACATAACGATCCCCCAGTTTCTCTTTCGCCAGTGCCATCGGGGTACTCCAGTCGACACCGAAGACATCGAAATTTCCGTACACGTTATCTAAAAATGCGGGAATCCCTTTCGGGAACATAATGACCGGAACATGCGGGTATTTCTCTTTTAAATACTCGGCGATTTCGACCATGTAGCTCCATGAGAATTCATCGTATTTGCTTGGTTCGATTGCGGCGGCCCAACTGTCGAAAATTTGGACGACATCGATACCTGATTGGATTTGTTTTTCCATGTACAGTTTGACCACGTCGGTCACTTGGCGGAGGATTTTATGAAGCAAGTCAGGGTTGGAGTACATCATCTTTTTGCAGATATTGTACGTTTTTGTCCCCTGTCCCTCGATCATGTAGGTCGCGAGTGTCCACGGAGCACCGGTAAAGCCGATAAGGGCTTTATTATCGTCGCGTGCATCAAGCTGTGTTCTTAAAATCTTGATCGTTTCATAAACGTAAGTGAGTTTAGACGCCGCTTCCTCACCGCCGATTAACTCCTCCAAATCCTCTTCGGACGCGATCGGTTTTTCGAAAACGGGGCCTTCCCCTTTGATAAAGTCGAGTTTCATCCCCATTTCGTTCGGAACGACCAAGATATCGCTGAATAAAATTGCCGCGTCAACCCCGACAAGGTCCACAGGTTGGATGGTAACTTCCGCTGCCATATCGGGAGCGTGACAAAGGTTGAGAAAGTTTCCGGCACGTTTGCGCACTTCCATGTACTCAGGGAGATAGCGTCCCGCTTGGCGCATCATCCAAACAGGGGTATAAGGGGTCTCTTTACCGAAACACGCATCAACAAAAATTTTACTCATGGTGACCTACTTTGCTAAGAAAATAAAGACCGACGGCAACGGCGGTGATCGAGAGGGCTAGATAGAGTAACTCTAATGCTCCGGTAAATACCGTATGTCCCACTTTTTGGAAAAAGCCGACGACCAATACCATCACGATAACTTTGGAAATTTTGTCTTTGAGCTGATCGAGAGAGTGGACGGCAAGGAGCTGATTTTCATGCCCATTTTCATCTTTGGCTGGATCGATATCAGAGATAAAGAGCTCATACAAACCGAATGAGAAAATGATCATAACGACACCGATAAGGTATAAATCAACCGCACCGATAATCCCGCCGACTATCTCTTCATGAAAATGTGGCGGATGAGCATGGATAGCATACGTATGAATGACATACGCTGCGGTATTGTAGACGTCAACACTGGCGACAGCAAAAAGGACAAAAGCCCCTACAAGACCGAAAACAACTGCAAGGAGAATGATGAATCGTGTGCTCCAAAGGCCGTGTTCAAAGAGTTTTTCAATGAACTGCATCTTATTCTCCTTGCATCTCTACCCATTTTTGGGCGATTCGTACGGCGTTGGTAGCCGCACCGACACGGAGATTATCGGCAACAACCCACAAATGGAGGACATTTTCGCGGTAAAGGTCATTACGGATACGTCCCACAAACGTTTCGTTTTGATCCATACAGAGTGAAGGCATCGGATAGATACTCTCTTCAGGTACATCCATAACGATAATATTCGGAGCTTTACGTAAAAGTTCGCGTGCTTCATCGGCGTCCACTGCACCATCAAATGTGAGTGTGAGGGTTTCAGCATGACCGCGAAGTGTCGGGATACGGACGCAGGTTGCACTCACTTCGATATCTTTGTGCATGATCTTCTGCGTCTCATTCACCATTTTAAGTTCTTCTTTGGTGTAGCCGCTGTCGGTGAACGAATCGATTTGGGGGATAGCGTTGAGTGCGATTCGGTGAGCAAATTTTTTCGGTTCCGTATCATCGAGTTTAAAGGCAAAAAAGGCCTGCATTTGCTCAACGAGTTCTTCCATCCCCGTTTTTCCCGCACCGGATGTTGCTTGGTAGGTGCTTACGTCGATACGTTGTAAATCGTACGCATCATCAAGGGGTTTGAGTGCTTGGACCATTTGGATGGTCGAGCAGTTCGGGTTTGCAATGATCCCGGTATTTTTCCAAAGAGCAATATCTTCAGGGTTTACTTCAGGGACAACGAGAGGGACATTCTCAAACATACGGAAGTGGCTGGTATTATCGATAACCACGGCACCTGACGCGGCAGCATAGGGAGCAAACTTGGCTGAAACACTTCCGCCGGCACTGAAAAGGGCGATGTCGATTGCTTCTTCTTCAAATACGGTCGGGGTTAACTCTTTGATCACGAGTTCATGATCTTTGAACGTAACCGTATTCCCTGCACTGCGAGCACTCGCCAGTGGAACCAGTTTGGCCAGAGGGAATTCGATCTCTTCAAAAATACGTAAAATTTCTTCGCCAACGGCACCGCTGGCACCGACGATAGCAACGTTATAAAGTTTCATAGGAAGCTTTCCTTGAGGATGAATGAAATCACCCGTGAATATTTTTCGCGATTATAGCTAATGATGGCTTGGAAGGGATTAAAAATTGTATCCGTTCTCCCTGAGCTTGTCGAAGGGTCTTACCATTCATGGTTCGACAGGCTCACCACGAACGAAAAAATAGATTATATTCTCCCCAACCCTCTTGCTTCCAAAAAGAGATCTTCAGTATCAATACTTTCTCCATCACTCAAAATGGCAGAGCGTTCCACAACCGAGATAAGTTCACGGACATTTCCCGGCCAGTTGTAGTGTTCAAGTGCGTTGCATGCGTTTGGCGTAAAAGATTTTGCCTCAAAACTGTATTGGGTACAGTAGCGTTCCAAGGCCGCTTCGGCAATGCTCAGAATTTCTTCACGACGTTCCCGCAGCGGCGGTATATTGAGAGGGATGGTGTTAAGGCGATAATAGAGGTCTTCGCGGAATTTCCCCTCGGTGATTTTGGTATGCAAGTCGGCATTGGTGGCGGTGATGATACGGACATCTATTTTGGTGTTTTTCGAAGCACCTAAACGGCGTATTTCACGCTCTTGAAGAACGCGTAACAATTTGGCTTGGAGGCTATAGGGCATTTCAGCGATTTCGTCTAAAAAGAGTGTTCCCCCCTCTGCGAGCTCAAACTGTCCTGTTTTTGCTTCGGTTGCATCAGTGAATGACCCTTTTTCAAATCCAAACAATTCACTTTCGATGAGGTTGTCAGGGATAGCCGCCATATTGATGGCAATAAACGCTCGGGAAGCACGTGGTGAAGTCTCATGAATATGGCGGGCAAAGACCTCTTTCCCGACACCACTCTCACCCAGAAGCATAATGCTCGCATCGGTAGTTGCCGCTTTGGCGGTACGACTGAGAAGTTTTTCGAGTGCGGGTGAAGTACCCAGAAAAGATGAACCAGAGGAGGTAGGTGCAGTAGACATTTTAGGTATTTTTTTTGCAACACTTGCGGTTCGCTCAATCGCGGCAACCAGTGTTTCGATTTCAAATGGTTTGAGCAAGAAATCTTTGACCCCCAGCTGGATCGATTCAATGGCACGGGTAAGGGTGGCATTTCCAGTGATGATAATCACCTCATATTTGCCCCCCAGCGTTTTAACAAATTCGATCCCGTCCATCCCCGGCATATTGATATCGCTGATGATCAGTTCAAAGGTATCGTCGAGTTTTTTAAGGGCATCGCGAGCATTTTTAAAGGTATGAACCTCGTATTTCTCATAGTCACCCATCGCAATTTCCAGCGACTTGCGCATATTGATATCGTCTTCAACAATCGCAATCTTCATCTATATCCTTCTTAAACGCCAAAAGAATAAAATCCCTTCGGCTACGCTAACCGCTATGGTACTAAAGCTTGCCTTTGTCAAGGCAGAACATATCATTTTAATGCGGTGATTGTAACAGACTCATCATTAAACTCGACTGCATAGCAGCTTGTTGGAAGAGTAAGTGAATTCAGGGTTTGGGGGTTCGTCACACTAAAATTATCATTGCTTTTAACACGGAGTTCATTGGACGAAGCAAATTCTAAAAAAGCCGTTTGTTCACGATTTAAGAGTGTTTGTAAGTTCTCATTATTAAAGCGCTTAAGGGTTATGGACTCGGATGGTTTAGCGGGATGACACGGCTGCATGGCTTTGGAAACAGAGAGCGTTTCATTGATGGGTTGGGTGTTCTTAGCGGTGAGCCGATACCCTATATAATAGTGATCAGCTCCGAAAGCAAGTGTCGTGATTACGGTAAGATACGTGAATAAGAAAGGGCGATTTCCATTTCGACTTCGCACAGTCCCTCTTTAAATGTAGTATTGGTGACATTAGCCCCTTTTACCAGTGCTTCAACAGAGGTACGGGTGCTTGATTGCATCAGCATCATATTTTTGATGCTGTCTTGTCCTTCGACATGGACTCCGCGTACTTTTTCCGCAATTTGGCGATAGCCGTCCGCTACTGCGGCACGTTTAGCAAGTGCATAGGCTTGTGCAGGAGAAGCGGTAACCGAAGGGGCAACACCTTGGCCGACAACGGTAATAACAAGTTCGTTTTGAGATTTTAAAATCGGTTCAACACAATGGCCGTCTGTTCCACTGTAAACACATTTTACTTGGGGTTCAGAGGAAGAGTCGGGGGCAAAAAATCCCGCATGAAGTGCGGGAACAGTGAGAAGCAGTGCAAGAGCGGCAGAGATTCGCATGCGGGTTCCTTTGGTAGGTTTGGAATAATTACTCAATACAGAGCAAATACTATTCCAATTCGAGTGTACCTGAGCCTTCTGAGCTTTCTTTACCTTCTAAATCTTCTTCATCTTCTTCTTTTTTCGGACAACGTGAAATACTCGCGACATCATCGCCTTTAATGATGTAAACACCACTGGTGTTACGCCCCGATTTCGCAATCGTTTGCATATCGACACGGATCATTTTGCCCGCTTTGGTGAGTGCCATCATGTCCATCGTCTCATCAACCATCAGACAACCGACAACCGTTGTTCCGGTTTTAGCATTGAGTTTCATCGCGATAACACCGGTTCCGGCACGGTTGGTAAGGCGGTATTCTTCCGCCGTGGTTCGTTTTCCGATCCCTTTTTCACTCACCATCAGGATCTCTTCTTCATCGCTTTTGATAATGTTGGCATCGACAACGACGTCTCCGTCAATTTTAAATTTGATACCGCGAACCCCACGGGTACTACGTCCCTGATCGCGGGTTTTTTCGATTTCAAATTTGATACATTGTGCGTATTTCGTTACGATAAAGAGGTATTTTGTCTCTTCATTCGCGATGTGTGCAGTGATCAATGCGTCATCATCATCGAGAACGATTGCGCGAACACCGTTACTTCGGACGTTCGAGAATTCGCTAAGAGCAGTACGTTTAACAACACCGTTTTGGGTAAAGAAGACGAGTGATTTGCTCTCATCAAAATCGGTGGTCGGAATAATCGAGCGGATTTTTTCATCCGCTTCGAGGTTGATGAGATTAACGACTGCTTTACCTTTGGCTGTACGTGATCCTTCCGGAATTTTGTACACTTTGAGCCAGTGGAGCTGTCCGCGATCGGTGACGAACATCAACGTATCGTGGGTGTTGCAGGTATAGAATTTCTCGATAAAGTCATCATCATACGTGGTAACGGCAATTTTACCTTTACCGCCTCGGATTTGTTTCTCGTACGCGACGAGAGGAACGCGTTTAATGTATCCACGGTGAGAAATGGTAACAACCATCGGCTCATTCGGGATCAAATCTTCGATATTGATATCATCATAGTTGTCTTCGATATCGGTGACACGAGGGATATTGTATTGCTCAACGAGTTCAACGAATTCGCCTTTGATAATCCCTTTAAGAACCTCTTCACTTCGGAGGATGCTCTCAAGATAGTCGATGTGAGCCAAAATCTCTTTAAGTTCATTTTCGATTTTGTCACGTTCAAGACCGGTGAGACGTTGGAGACGCATATCCAAAATCGCTTGGGCTTGGATCGGTGAAAATCCGAATTCGGAGATAAGCCCGTTTTTAGCCGCTTCGCCGTCATTGCTTGCACGGATGAGTTTGATAATCGCTTCGATATGATCGAGTGCTTTTTTCAAACCTTCCAAGATATGGGCACGTGCTTTTGCTTTTTCAAGATCGAAAATAGTACGGCGGATAATAACGGTTTTACGGTGGTTGATAAAGTGACCCAACATCTCTAAGAGGGTGAATACACGAGGCTCTTGGTTAAAGACCGAGAGCATGATGATTCCGAACGTAGTCTCCATGTTGGTCGATTTATAGAGATTATTGAGGACGATTTCACTCATCGCATCACGTTTAAGCTCGATAACGACACGGATACCTTCGCGGTCGGATTCATCGCGAATTTCACTGATCCCCTCGATAAATTTGTCTTTGACCAAATCGGCAATGGTTTCGATCAAACGGGCTTTGTTCACTTGATAAGGAAGCTCATCAATAACAATAACATCTTTATTCGATTTTTTTTCAATGTGTGTTTTGGCGCGGATACGGATACGACCACGCCCGCTCTCGTACGCGTCCAAAATCCCTTTTTTACCGTAGATGGTTCCCCCAGTAGGGAAATCGGGAGCTTTGATAAACTGCATAATCTCGATAAGTGAAGCATTTGGGTTGTCCATTAGATGAACCAGTGCGCTGAGAACTTCATTTGGATTATGGGGAGGGATATTGGTCGCCATACCGACGGCGATACCGGATGAACCATTAATAATAAGGTTTGGTACACGGGTAGGAAGAACTTCAGGCTCGAAGGTGGTGCCGTCGTAGTTCTCGATCATATCAACGGTATCTTTTTCAAGATCTTTGAGAAGTTCTCCCGCATAACGGGTCATACGCGCTTCGGTATAACGCATCGCTGCTGCGCTGTCTCCATCGACTGAACCGAAGTTACCTTGACCATCAACCAATGGTGCTCGCATTGCGAACGGTTGTGCCATACGAACCAATGCATCATAAACCGAGGTATCACCGTGCGGATGGTATTGACCGATTACGTCCCCGACGATACGGGCCGATTTTTTGTATTTGGCACCAGCTGAGAGGCTGAGTTTGTCCATGGCATAAAGAATACGTCTGTGTACCGGTTTAAGACCGTCTCGGACGTCAGGAAGTGCACGCCCGATGATAACGCTCATCGAGTAATCAAGATAACTGCTCTTGAGTGTGTCTTCTATATTAATGTCATTTATTTCGCTGTTGTCTAGCAGATCGTTCATGCGGTCCCCAAAAGTGAAGATAATATGGCTGATTATAGCCGAATGAGCCTTAAATTCTTAAAACCTGTTTTTTTAGCTTTAATTTGCTTAATTAATTAAATAAGGTTACAATTGTTCTAGACATTAGTGGTATGGAGTTCAACAAAATATGAAAAAAATTGAAGCGGTTATTAAACCTTTTAAACTCGAAGATGTAAAAGACGCTCTTGCTGAAATCGGTATTACCGGAATGACGGTGAGTGAAGTAAAAGGTTACGGACGACAAAAAGGGCACAGTGAGCTTTATCGCGGTGCGGAATATGTTGTTGATTTTCTCCCAAAGATTAAAATGGAGATGGTTGTAGATGAGGATATGGTCGATACAGTCGTGAATACGCTCATCGAAGCAGCCCGCACCGGAAAAATCGGTGATGGCAAGATCTTTGTCAGTGATATCAGTCAGATCATTCGTATTCGTACCGGTGAAACCGGCAGCGAAGCCATTTGATGTTATACACCAAAATAGGCGGAGCCCATTTTGGTGGCAAGGACAAGTTTGTCCTTTGCAATCCCCTAAAGCTACCAGCATAAATGCTGGAGATTTTCAGAGCCAGCTACTTTATTACGCACATTCAAATACTAACTCTCGTTATTCTCTTTCCTTATATTATAAAATTCTTCTGTTTTGAAATTCATCTTTACTATTGATTAAAAATTAATCAGTAATTTGCACTCTCATTATTTGATTACTTTGTACAATGGTACCTGACATTCAAGTTATAAGGAGAGAAAATGAAAAAGTGGCTTTTAGCTTTATTGCTTTTAGGCGTATCGGCATTTGCCGAAGATGCTGCAGCACCTGTACTTAACTCAGGGGATACTGCATGGATGATGATGTCAACGGCATTGGTTATGTTGATGACTCCGATCGGTTTGGCGTTGTTTTACGGCGGGATGACTCGTTCTAAAAATATTCTGAATACATTTGCTATGGTATTCGGTGCATTTGCTGTATCGTTTATCGCATGGGTTGTTGCCGGTTTCTCAATCGCGTTTGGAACAATGGATGGTTCAATGAACCAAGTCATCGGTGGTTTTGGTCATATTATGCTTAGCGGCATCGGTTGGCAAGAATTTGCAAGTGTTGATCTTGGTCAACTCTATCCTAAATTTGTCTTCGTAGTGTTCCAAGGGACCTTTGCAGCGATCACTGTCGGAATCGTTGCGGGTTCAGTGATTGAGCGTATGAAATTCTCTACTTGGATGGTATTTGCCTTTATTTGGACAATCGTAGTTTATGCTCCGATTACACACATGGTATGGGGTGGCGGTTACCTTTTCAACGAAGGTGCTCTTGACTTCGCAGGTGGTACGGTTGTTCACATGAACGGTGGTTTGGCTGGTCTTGTACTCGCTCTCTTGATCGGTAAACGTGCAGGCTATCCAAAAGTAGCAATGAAACCTGCAAGTGTTATCTTAACGGCTCTTGGTGCCGGTCTTTTATGGTTTGGTTGGTATGGATTTAACGGTGGATCAGCATTTGGTGCTAACGCTATCGCCGGTCTTGCGTATTTGACAACAACGATTGCTGCTGCGGTTGCAACGGTTACTTGGATCGTGGTTGAGTATGCGGTATTCAAAAAACCGACATTACTTGGTGCGGCAACGGGTGCGATTGCAGGTTTGGTAGCGATTACTCCGGCAGCGGGATTCGTAGGAGTTAACGGTGCATTTATCATTGGTATTACGGGTGCATTAATCGCATTCTTTGGGGTAACAGCGTTGAAGAAAAAAGTGGGTTACGATGATTCTTTGGATGCTTTCGGAGTACACTTCCTTGCAGGTCTTTGGGGTGCGATTGCAACCGGTATCTTTGCAGCGTATACACCAAACACAGACAATGCTCTCCTTTGGGCTGGACCGTTGAAAGATTCAGGTGACCGTATGGGACAAATCATGGTTCAAGCAGAATCTGTATTGATCGTCGGACTGTTCACATTGGTCGGTACGATCGTGGTTTATTACATCGCAATGGCATTGACTGGCGGTTCACGTGTTAACGAAGAACAAGAGAGCCAAGGTTTGGATGAGTCTGTACACGGTGAACGTGGCTTTAACCTATAAGGAGTAAACAATGAAAAAAATTGAAGCGGTTATCAAACCATTTAAACTTGAAGATGTAAAAGATGCTCTTGCCGAAATCGGTATTACGGGTATGACGGTGAGCGAAGTAAAAGGTTACGGACGACAAAAAGGGCACAGCGAGCTTTATCGCGGTGCGGAATATGTTGTTGATTTTCTTCCGAAAATTAAAATGGAGATGGTTGTTGATGATGCAATGGTAGATCAAGTGGTCAACACTGTTGTGGAAGCGGCACGTACCGGCAAGATCGGTGACGGTAAAATCTTCGTTAGCGATATTAGCAAAATCGTCCGTATCCGTACGGGTGAGACAGATATCGAGGCCATTTAATCATTACGCCTAAGGGAGCAAAAGCCCCCTCAGGCTACGCTAACGCTGAGTTTCACTCGGCGTGAAGCCCACGCGCAGTAAACCGCGCTTGAAGATTAAATACATTAATTGATTAAATTTTAATCAATACTTCTTCTACAATCCATTTAATTGGATATATAATGCACACCTTTATCTTAAACTAAAGGTGCTGCATGGATACTGCGTACGTTATCGATACCCTCTTTGCCCTCTTTTCTATTACTCTCATTATCTTAATGGTTCCCGGTTTTGCGATGCTCGAAGCAGGTTTGGTGAGAACCAAAAACGTCTCCAGCGTTTTGACGGTAAACGTTATGATTTACGCGGTTGCGTCGATGGCCTTTATCTTGGTCGGATTTCATTTGGCATTCGGTGATTTTCAAAGTACAACGATGAGCCAATGGGCCTTTTTTATGTTCCAGATGGCATTTGTCGGTAAGGCCATTAACATTATGAGCGGTGGGGTGGGTGAACGAGCCCGCCTTTTGCCGTTGACTCTTTTCACGGTGATTATGGGTGCGTTAATCTATCCGACGGCAGTGAATATCAGCTGGGGAAGCGATTGGCTCAAAGATACGATGTTTGATCTGAACTTTGTCGATTTGGCCGGCTCAACCGTTATCCATTCCACGGGCGGATGGGCATTGCTTGCGGCGATTTTGGTGATCGGTGCACGTAAAGGACGTTATGTCGGAAATCAAATCCGCGTAATTCCCGCTTCGAATATCCCTTTGGTCGTTTTAGGGGCGATGTTGTTATGGATCGGATGGTTTGGATTTAACGGCGGTTCGGTAGGATCAATTTCGACCAAAGAGGCGGCGGATAGTGTCGCATTGACGATCTTTAATACCAATACCGCAGGACTCTCCGGCGCGATTATCGCCGGTATCGCTATTTATGCTCGATATAAACTTTTTGATATTACGATGATTCTTAACGGCGCACTTGGCGGGTTGGTAGCGATCACGGCAGGTCCCCATTTATATACGATGATTGATTCAATTTTGATCGGGGGAATCGGAGGGGCATTGGTCGTTCTCGCGGTACCATTATTTGACCGTTTCCGTATCGACGATCCGGTTGGAGCATTGTCGGTTCATTTGGTCAACGGTATTTGGGGAACCCTTGCTGTGGGTCTTTTTGCCGCTGATCATGCAAATGGTATAACATTCCTAAACCAGCTCAAAGGGGTCGGGGTGATGGCGGTATTTGTCTTTACCGTGTCATTTACCATCATCTATCTGCTTAATAAATTTATACCGTTTCGCGCTACGGACGAGGATCAGGTTCAAGGGCTTGATGTCAGCGAATGCGGACTTGAAGCGTATCCCGAATTTAAAAGAGCTATATGATTTAACACGCCATCGGAACACGTCCCGATTGGCTACGCTAACGCTGAGTTTCGCTCGGCGCGATGCCCACGCGCAGAATCCGCGCTTAATTTAAACCTTCTTAACACTGTTGTAACACTTCTTCACTATTCTTCTGGATGGGGCTTGTGCCCCATAAAAGACTCTTTTAACCACCTCGTTGTATAATTTGTTAATGTTGATTGAAAAGGGAAACTATGTCTATTTATCGTGAATATGATATCCGTGGAATTTATGAAAAAGAGTTGAATGAAGAGACGATTACCCGTTTGGGGTATGCTTTAGCCGATGAGATGAGAGCGTTCGGCGAGTACGTTGCGGTAGGATATGATGCACGTTCGCATTCCCCGATTCTTTTTGAATATTTGACTGCCGGACTCAATGCGGGAGGGATGAAGGTGCTCGGAATGGGGATGGTTCCGACTCCCGTCAACTATTTTTGCAACTATCAGGATTTTGGCGGAAAAACAGCCTGCGCTTCGGTAATGATTACCGGTTCGCACAACCCCAGCGAATATAACGGTTTTAAAATCACGATTAACAAGCTCCCTTTTTTCGGCGAATCGATTTATGCCCTCGGACGCAAGATTGAGACATTGCCGTTTCCTCCGAAAGTGGAGCGTCACGTTACTGAGATCGATGCACTTTCGCGCTATAAACGTTTTATGGTGGAGTCGTTTGGCCATTTGCGCGGGATGAATGAGCGGATCGTGTATGACTGCGGAAACGGGGTTGCAGGTTTGGCAATCGAAGATATTTTCAATGAATTAGGACTCAAAACCAAAGGAATTTATGTCGATCCTGATGGAACATTCCCGAATCACCATCCCGATCCGAGTGAAGAGCATAACCTTGAGGATATCAAAAAACTTTTATCGGCAGAGGGTGATATCGCATTTGCGTATGACGGTGATGCCGATCGTATCGCCGTATTGACCCCTAAAAACAACATCAAGGGGGACATGATGGCACTGCTATTCGCCCTCAAGATGAAAAATCCGACCGTTATCGGCGAAGTAAAATGTTCGCAGGTGATGTACGATACTCTCCGCGCGCGCGGGGCGACGGCGGTGATGTATAAAACAGGACACTCCAATCTCAAAGTCAAAATGAAAGAGCTTCATGCGGATTTAGCGTGCGAAGTGAGCGGTCATGTCTTTTTTGCCGACCGCTATTTCGGGTATGATGATGCGATCTATGCCACGTTGCGTATGCTTGAACTGGTGAAGGAGGGGGTGGACCTCGATGCAGAGATTGCAAAACTTCCGAAAGTGTTTTCGACTGAAGAGATCAAAGTCAAAACAACGGAACAGGAGAAATTTCCTCTTATGGCAAAACTAAAAGAGTTGCTTCAAACGCCTCCCGCTTCTTTTCCTCCGATCAAAGAGATTATCGATGTTGACGGTGTTCGGGTTATTTTTGATCAAGGGTGGGGACTTGTACGGGCGAGTAATACGACACCTGTCCTCGTGACCCGTTTCGAATCGACCGATGCAGATGAAGCTAAACATTATGAAGAAGCGCTTAATGCATTGATCCAAGAAGCTAAAAATCAGTTGGAGGTGAAATAATGAAAACGGTTACATTGACAATGCCTCTGGATATGCATCTGCATCTGCGTGATGGTGAGATGTTGGAGACCGTTGCTCCGCTTACTTCCTACAGTTTTAGCGGTGCGCTCATAATGCCCAACCTTGTCCCTCCCGTAACGACGAAAGAGATGGTGAAAGAGTACAAAAAACGGATTAAACACGCGATCGGGCGGGATGATTTTGAGCCCTACATGACCCTCTTTTATCAAAACTACAGCCGTGCGTTCTTGGAAGATGTTCAGGATCATATTACGGCGATCAAAATTTACCCGAGCGGTGCTACTACCAACTCCGAGGGGGGAGTTGTCAACTTTGATATTGAACCGATGCGTGAAACACTCGAAGCGATGTCGGATTTGGGAATTGTCCTCTCGGTTCACGGCGAGACCAACGGATTTGTGATGGATCGCGAAGCAGAGTTTATGAGTGTTTACGAAAAACTGGCCATCAACTTTCCAAAACTGAAAATTATTATGGAGCACATCACCACCGCCGATGCAGTAGCGATGTTGGATAAATACGAGAATCTTTACGCCACTATTACGGTGCATCATCTCATCATTACCCTCGATGATGTGGCGGGGGGAATGCTTCGACCGCATCTGTTTTGCAAACCGATAGCCAAACGCCCCGAAGATCGTGCCGCCTTGCTCAAAGTTGCATTGGAAGCCCATCCGAAAGTGATGTTCGGTTCCGACTCCGCACCGCACCCCAAACATACGAAAGAATCTTGCGGATGCGGAGCAGGGGTATTTACCGCTCCAATCGCATTGCAGCTGTTGTGTGAGGTATTTGAAGCGCATGATAAATTGGACAATCTTCAAGCATTCGTGAGTGACAATGCCCAGCAAATTTATGGTATTTGTGCAGAATTCAAAGAGGTGGTGTTAGTGAAACACGATTTTGTCGTTCCTGATATTTACGGTACTGTCGTCCCGATGCGAGCGGGGGAAACTTTGAAGTGGTCGATAGAGCGTGTCGATTAAGATATTACTCTTGGAAGATGATTTGCTCTTTGGCGAATCTATCGCTGATGTCTTAGCAGAGGAGGGGTTTGAGGTATCCTTATGCCGTAACGGTCAAGAAGCTCTCGATGAAACCTATAAAAATCAGTTTGATCTCTATCTTCTCGATATTAATGTTCCCCTCATCGACGGTTTGTCGCTTTTAAAAGAGCTGCGCCGTGCCAATGATCTAACCCCGAGTATTTATCTGACTTCCCATCAAGAGATTGAAACGCTCTCTCAAGCCTTTGAAATCGGTGCGGACGATTACCTCAAAAAACCGTTTCATACCGATGAATTACTGGTGCGTATTCATGCACTTTTACGCCGTATCAAAGGGAAAGCACGCCATTGTGTCGGAGAACTTTGCCTCGATGAACTTCATAAATGTGTGTTGATGGAAGGAAGAGAGATCCCGTTTTCGCTCAAAGAGTATCAGCTGATGGCATTGTTTATTCGAAATGCGGGAGAGATCGTCACCAAAGAGATGATTATGGATACGTTGTGGAACCCATCAGAGATGATTAGCGATGGGGCCATACGGGTGTACATCAACCGTCTCAAACAAGAGATAGGTTCAGAATCGATAGTCAATATACGCGGCGTAGGATATCGCCTTGTTTCGTAGCTTTACCATTGCTTTGGCATCACTTTATGTGACGACTACCGGTGTTTTGATTGCCGGAATCTATTACGTTCATCAGGTTTTAGGGGTAGAGCAGTGGGGAATTATCGCCTTCGTCTCATTGATTATTACCCTCGTGGTGGGGGGAGTTTTGGCAAAAATCGCGATTACCCCGCTGAGAGAGCATTTTGCCCATTTGGAACGCTTCTCCAAAGAGACACTGCATGAACTGAACCTCCCGATTAACACCATTACGGCGAATGTTCAAATGCTTCGTAAAACGCATAATGATGAAAAGTCTCTCAAACGTCTGGAGCGGATTGAAGCGGCGGCAGAGATGCTAAAAGAGCGTTATAACGAGCTTGATTATTTGATCAAGAAACAGACGGAACGAGAATCAATTGACTCTTTTGATCTGCGTGAACTCCTTGAAGAGCGTTTAGGATTTTTGCGTTCTCTTTATCCTAAGGTCGTTTGGAATTTGGAGATAGAACCCTATAGCGTTAAATGCGATCGGATCGGATTGGGTAAAGTGATTGATAATTTGGTGGAAAATGGGGTGAAATATTCACCTCAAATACCCCATATCACGATAAAATTACACGATCAAACTTTAAGCCTTTGCGATCAAGGCGCCGGAATGGATGAGATTACGCTTATGCGCATTTATGATCGCTATTTCCAAAATGATACTACAATGCCGGGATATGGAATCGGTTTAAGTCTGGTCAAGCGCTATTGCGATCGTCATCATATAGTGTTGAATGTTGCTTCTCGTGTTGGAGAGGGAACCTGCGTCAAATTAGAATTTAAAAAAGGGGAATAACGAATGGAAAACAGCGGTTGGCTGGAATTTGCACAAACGGCAGTGGATTACGGGATTATCGGGATTTTGGTGGTTATGAGTATTGTCTCATTATGGCTTTTTATCGAAAGAATGATGGCATACGGTTCGGTTCGTATCGGTGATTATGAGACGAAAGAGGAATTGGAACTTGATTTGGGCAACAATGTTTCTACGATTGCAACGATCGGTTCGAATGCACCGTATGTTGGATTGCTTGGGACGGTTTTAGGGATTATGATTACATTTTACACCCTCGGTGATGTAGGAGCCGTTGATCCGAAGAAAATCATGACCGGGTTGGCTCTGGCGCTCAAAGCGACGGCAATGGGTCTGGTGGTCGCCATCCCGGCTATTGTGTTTTACAATATTTTACTCCGTAAAATGGAACGTCTTATCACACTATGGGAAATCGACGCCCATAAAAAACAAGGGTAAGTCATGAAAATGAAACGGATCGATACGATCAACGTTATTCCGTTCATCGACATTATGCTCGTGTTGCTCGTCATGGTACTTACTACGGCGACGTTTATTAAGACAGGATTGATTCCCGTCGATCTCCCTGAGGCCAAAGGATCTGCGGCAGAGCATAAGCCGAGTGAGCTGAAACTCACCATCCAAAAAGACGGGACACTGATGTTGGGGGAAGAGAAAATACCGATCACGTTAGCCGATTTTGAACAGCGTGTCGTTGAGGGAGGAAAAGAGATGACGGTTGTTCTTTACAGCGATAAAGAGGCGGCATTTCAAAACTTCGTGGGTGTTATGGATGTGTTGAAACGTCTTGGACATGAACAGCTTTATATCGTCACCGATAAGCAGAAATAGTGATGCATCAGATCAGTAACTACGTATATGCACGAGATGAGTTACTGGGGTGGGATATTCCCACTGCGCGGCTCCCCAATCCGTACCATGATTTTCCCTATATAGTTCTTGAGGGGGTGCTTAGTCCGGCCGAATGCCGAGCGATTACCGCTCATACGCTATCGGATAATGAGGCGGTGCAGGCAGAACTACGCGGACGTTCACTCGATACCGCTATTCGTAAAACCGATATTCATACGCTAAGCCCAGAACACCGAGAAATCTATGATCGCCGTTTTGAAGCGGTGAGAGGAGAGATTGAAACATTTTTTGCCCTTTCTCTCGCCAAAGCAACCGATGTGCAGGTTCTAGGCTATGAGAGCGGGTCGTTTTATCTCAAGCATTCCGATGATTCAAGCGAATTGCGTGACCATGATGGGAATGTCATCGGGTATCGCACCGTCGCCCCTGAGCGCAAACTCACTACCGTCCTCTTTACGACCTCTTATACTCCGCATCCGACGGATCAAGATCATTTCAGCGGAGGAGAATTGCTCTTCAACTATCTGTGTGACGAGCACGGCAATACGATTACCCTCCGTCCGGAAGCAGGGGATATGGTCGTATTTCTGAGTAATCCCTATTTCTCTCACGAAGTGCTTAGTGTCAAAGAAGGATTCCGTCTTTCACTCGTTCAATGGCATAATGCTCATATGTAAGTTATAATTGCGCATTACTTTCGAAGGATGCTCATGCGCTACTTTTACAGCTCGTTTGCAATCATGCTTTTAGGGCTGATTGCAGCATATTATCTCGGTGGACTTGCCGCTATTTACATCACCTTTCTTCTGATTGTTCTTGAAATCTCTCTTTCGTTTGATAATGCGGTGGTTAATGCCAAGGTACTTGAAACGATGGACCCGATTTGGCAGAAACGCTTTATTGTTTTCGGTATTCCGATTGCAGTTTTTGGGATGCGTTTAATATTTCCGCTTGCGATTGTTTCGATTGTAACGGGAATGGGATTGTTGGAAACATTGCAAGTGGCGATGGATCAACCCGCAGAGTATGAAAAAGTGCTCAAAGCGACTGAATCGACGATCTTCGCGTTCGGTGGAGCCTTTTTGCTGATGGTCTTTTTGGACTTTTTCTTTGGGGAACATGATGTCAAATGGGTGAAGTTTGTTGAAGGTTCCAAAACGATGGAACATTTTTCAGGCGTTGCCAATATCGAGTTGATTACTGCAATTATGGTGGGGATCGCTTTGGGGCACATCACTCAGGACTTCGGAGTTGTTTTGGCATTTATGTACGGAGTATTGCTTCACTCATTGCTCGGGATGCTGGACCATTTCCTCTCATCCGATACGGTTAAAAGCGGGATCGCCGGATTTATCTATCTCGAAGTTCTCGATGCGAGTTTCAGTTTTGACGGTGTTATCGGGGCGTTTGCATTGACCAGTAATATCTTTATTATCATGATCGGTTTGGGTGTGGGAGCGATGTTTGTACGGAGTATCACCCTTTATTTCGTTGAGCATAAAACCCTCTCACATTTCCGGTATCTCGAACACGGTGCCCATTATGCAATCGGGATTTTGGCGATTATCATGTTGATGAAAATTACCACTCATATCAGTGAGATGGTGACGGGGACTATCGGTATCGGATTGATCTTGATCGCGTTTCTTCACTCGCTGTGGGAAAATAAAAAGGCCAATGAGATCGTTTAATTTTAAATGCCGTCTTATTTGACGGTATTTTTTCCTTTTTTCTTCATGTTATAATATTTCAGAACCCCGTATAAACTAATCATCATCCATGTTGCTTCCATTAAAAACGACGCGAGATTCCAGTCATACAGCAGTGAGATGATGATCAGCAATGCCCCTAGAGAATTCAAAACCGAGAAGCTTAAATCTTTCGCATCCATTTTTTCGAGTTGTAAAAGCATGTAGGCAACAATGATGACAAAGACGCCGAGTATTCCGATGAGGTCGGTTAGGGATAATTGCATAGGGTATGTTCCGTTGAGTGTTTAGTGAAGAAGTGTATCGAAGAAGGGTTAAAAAAAGGGGTTTCAGACCTAAAAACGCCCGTTTAGGACGTTTTTTATGGTCTTTACATCATGCCGGGCATTCCACCCATACCGCCCATATCAGGCATTGCAGGTTTGTCTTCTTTGATCTCGTGGATCGTTGCTTCAGTTGTGAGAAGCATACTCGATACCGACGTTGCGTTGGTCAATGCGACACGCTCTACTTTGAGAGGATCGATGATTCCCGCTTCGTACATATCGACGTATTCACCCGTTGCCGCGTTGAATCCGATGTTTTCATTTGTTGCAGAGACGATCGTGTTGACAACAACACCTGCATCGTATCCCGCATTTTCAGCGATTTGTTTCACCGGAGCGGTGATCGCACGGAGGATGATCTCCCAACCGATTTTTTGATCGCCGGTAAGGTCGTGTTTTACTTTTGCCGCCGCACGGATCAATGCCGCACCGCCGCCGATAACGATCCCCTCTTCAACGGCCGCTTTGGTTGCTGAGAGTGCATCATCTACACGGTCTTTTTTCTCTTTCATTTCGGTTTCCGTCGCTGCTCCGACTTTGATAACCGCAACGCCGCCTGCGAGTTTCGCAAGACGCTCTTGAAGTTTCTCTTTATCGTATTCGCTCGTAGTCGCTTCGATTTGGGTACGGATCTCTTTGATACGTGAGTTAACCGCATCTTTATCTCCTGCTCCATCAACGATCGTGGTGTTGTCTTTGCTGATTACCACGCGAGAGGCTTGACCCAAATCAGTTATCGTTGCACTGTCGAGTGTTCGTCCGATCTCTTCGCTGATGAGTTGTGCACGAGTGAGCACCGCGATATCCTGGAGCATCGCTTTACGGCGATCACCGAATCCCGGAGCTTTAACGGCAGTGATGTTCAAAACACCGCGAAGTTTGTTGACGACCAACGTTGCCAACGCTTCACCTTCAACATCTTCTGCGATGATGAGAAGCGGGCGTGAACTTTTTTGAACTTGCTCCAACACAGGGAGAAGGTCTTTGAGGTTCGAGATTTTTTGATCGAACAAAAGGATAAACGGATGATCCAATTCAACGGTCATTTTTTCCGAGTTGTTGATGAAATACGGGCTGAGGTAACCACGGTCGAATTGCATCCCCTCTACCACGTCGAGTTCGTCATTGATTCCTTTGGCTTCTTCAACCGTGATAACGCCATCACGGCCTACTTTATCCATCGCTTCGGCGATCATTGCACCGATGCGCTCATCGGAGTTTGCCGAGATGGTTGCGACTTGCGCGATCTCTTTTTTATCGTTGATGATACGTGAAGCCGCTTTGAGCTCTGCCAAGATCGCTTCGGTCGCTTTGTCCATACCCCGTTTAACTTCGATCGGATTAGCCCCCGCTGTGATGTTTCGAAGACCCTCTTTGAAAATAGAGTTGGCTAGGATGGTCGCCGTTGTGGTACCGTCACCCGCTTCGTCCGCCGTGTTAGAAGCAACCTCTTTAACGAGTTGCGCTCCCATGTTTTCAAGCGGGTCTTTGAGTTCTACCTCTTTGGCAACCGATACACCGTCTTTAGTGATAAGCGGTGCGCCGTAGCTGCGTTGGATAAGGACATTACGACCGCGCGGCCCCATGGTTACTTTGACCGCATCGGTCAGTTTTTGTACTCCGGCGGCTAATTTATTGCGTGCGTCATCTGAATAGTGAATTTCTTTTGCCATAGTAGTTTCCTTTATTTAATAATTCCGAGTAAATCGCTTGTCGCAATCACTAAGTAAGCTTTTCCCTCTAGTGTCAATTCTGTACCGGCGTATTTACCGAAAACGACAACATTCCCTATCTCTACATTACTTACTTTCTCGCTCACAGCTATAACAGTTCCTTGTGAGGGTTTCTCTTTTGCATTGTCAGGAATAATGATACCCGATGCGGTTGTGGTTGCTTCTTCGAGACGTTGAACCAATACCCGTTTTCCAAGTGGTTGAAAATTCATTGTGTTTCCTTTATATGATGTGAAATTTTTATGTGCGGGATTGTACATGAGTTTGGGTTAATTCGTCTTTATGACTCAATAATAATGAGTTATATTATATAGTGTAAAGTATGAGATCCACGGATAAATTGAAATTTTAGATTATCTTTTAGCTTTTAATAAGCAATGGTTCACTATAATTCCGGTCTTTCCAAAAGATGGCTGGGTAGCTCAGCTGGTTAGAGCGCTGGTCTCATAAGCCGGAGGTCGGGGGTTCGAGTCCCCCCCCCGCCACCATCTTTAAAATTAACCCCGTAAAATATCATCAATAAAACCCTTACAAACCACACAAAATAGGCATTATTGCTACTTCTTACCGTCTAAACGAGTCAAAGCCGATTTAATACAATCCAAATATTTAATGTACTTTTTAATGTACTTCTCTATAATGTACCTCATTAATACCTAAAAAAAGGTACAAAAAAGAAGGGTACATTATGGCAAAACGAGAAGTTACACCGCTTATAGATACTCAACTAAGAAACGCCATACCAAAAGAAAAAGAGTACACGCTACCCGATGGGAACGGCTTACAGCTCAATATCAAACCCGACGGGCGGAAAGTTTGGGAGATACGTTACACGATTAACGGCAAAGCCAAAAAGACCACAGCGGGGAGTTATCCTAATACTTCGTTAAAAGATGCGAGGCTCAAACGTGACGAACTCAAAGAAAAGATTAAAAGCGGGATAGACCCTATCCAAGAGAAAAAAGAGATCAAGGCTATCAATGAAGCGGAAAAGATCGAAACACAAACCGCTATAAATACTCAATTTCATCTAATCACCTACGAATGGCTATCTACCCTCAAAAATGATGATGCGACCGCCACAAAGCGAAAGAGAGCGTTTGAGCGTGATTTATTCCCTTATTTTTGTACCTATGACGAACGCCACGTTATCACCTCATCCAAAACAATCGGAGAGATCACCCACGGGGAGCTATTGAAGATCATCACCGAAAAGGGAAAGACCGCCCCCGAAACGGCATCCCGACTCTTTGCCGATTGTAACCGTTTATGGATTTATGCAGTGAGTCACGAATACACCGATTTAAACATTACGTTACGAATAGATAAAAGCGTACTTCCAAAGCATGAAGAAAAGAACATGGCAAAGATTACCGATGAAAAGATACTGGGAGAGCTTTTAAGAGGGATAGACGGCTATTATGGAGAGGGCGGGGTGATTGTACGGAATATTTTACGTTTCGTATCTTTGATACCTTTACGGGCGGATAACCTTTGTAAATTGAAATGGTCACAGATTGATTTTGAAAAAGCCGTTATCACTATCCCCCGCTCAGAGATGAAAGTGAAAGATAAAAACCTACCCGATTTTAAAATCCCCCTACCTCATCAGGCTATCAATATCCTCAAAGAGATCAAAGAGGTAACGGGGTGGGGTGTATGGGTATTTCATGGTGTACGAAACAATTTAACCCATGCAAACAAAGAGAGCGGAAACAAAGCGTTAAGGGCGATAGGCTTCAATGATGAAGTAACGGGGCGTAAACAAACGCTTCACAGTTTTAGAGGTACGTTTCGATCATTAACCGAGACACACGCCACAGCCCACGGGGTGAGCTTTGAAGTACGGGAGCGGGTACTCGATCATCATGAAGAAAACAAGGTGGTGAGATCGTACACCCATAAAGCCGATTACACCGAACAGATGCGGGAGTTATTGCAGTGGTGGGCGGATTATCTCGATGAGGTAAAGAAATCAAAGGGAGATAAATAAAATGGCGAAACTAAGCGCATTAGGGAAAGGTTTAGGGGCATTATTGCAAGAGATTGAAGATGCTTATGATCAATCACCTTACAAATGGAAAGAAATCACATTAGAAGAAAAAGATTTTATTAATCAATCTTTACAAAAATTATCAAAAAAAGAGATAGATTTTGTTAATCAATACATAGAACCATCCGAGAAGAAAATCGTTATTGAAACATTGCTATTTATGGGGCGGATAGAAAAACCTACAATCAAAAAAACACACAGTCATAATAAAGTCATGCACGAAATTAGTAATGCAAAAAAAGAACATCAAGATTTTAATAGAACTCAAATTATTGAGCATGTAGCAAAACAGTTAGATATGACTCCAAGAGCAGTTACTAAGCACTATTATCAAACAAAATAATCTTACACCTTTACACCTTTTTACACTTTTACACCTTGTTTCATTTTTCTTTTGAGTTGTTTCCCCTTATTATTGCAATCGTTTAAACAAATAAAACTTAGTGCTAAGTAATCCAATCCAAGAGGTTACGACATGGAACAGAATTTCAGAGTTAAAGACGCTTCAAAATATTTGAGTGTTTGTATTGCTACGGTGTGGGCTTATGCTAAAGAAGGGCGATTACACCCGATTAAACTATCCCCACGGGTAACGATATTTAAAAAGAGTGATTTAGATGCACTCATTGACAGTATGACGGCGGTGGCATCATGAAACGTAAAGATCAGATGCTTATTATCCTCGAACTCTTAAATGAGATCGACATTGCAAAGATAAACGATCATCAAGACGCTATCCCGATGCTAACAATGATACAAAACCGTATCTTTACAATACAAAGCGTTATCCCAAACGATAGCACATTTTGCAAAATCCTCGATCATTTCGTGGGAGACGTTCAAGCGTTGGAAAATGAGTTATTCAAAAATCTCAAACATGAGGGGATTAACTTATGAGACACATTTATCATAAAAGATCAGTAATGCGCCGTTTTTTGCGGGATTTACTCAATGGGGAAAGTATCGGGGCATCCGATGGGAGACGTTACGGCGTTTCATGGTTGGCGAATTATGCCACAGAGCTACGGGAAGCCCACGGGCTGATTATCGACAGCGTACCAAGAGGAAAAGGGCTTAAACACTACTACATCATCCGAAACAAAGAACAAGCCCGTAAAGTGTTGGCTATGTTTGAAAAACAAGCTCAAAGACCAAGCGGTAACGATGAATAATAATCGCTCCATTTCGGGGCGGTGAAACTCTCGAAAACAGCGTTTAAGCTTCAAAAAAATACACGGATGAATAGAGTCTAATAGCGTCTAATGAGATGATGAGGTCATGGGGTGAAAGAGATACACAAAAACAAGCCTCAATCCACGGCGGGGCGGGGCTTTGTTTGAGGTGGTGAAAGTGCCGTTATTATGCACTTTAAGAAATCGCCCCCGTAGTGTAGTGTTATTCTTATTCTAAAACCTAATAAATGAACCAAGAAAAAAAGCGGGTTGATTATGAAAAAAATACTCGAACGAATAGAAAATTATCTCAATGATTTTAACCAAACCTACGGGATGGATTTAGCGATTGATACGATACGTATTCAATTCAAAAAAGAGGATAAACTCGAAAAGCTTTACAGTTTGGGAACATGGCGAAAAATCGCCCTAAACTCTAATATTTCGGCAAAGGTTAAAAAGAGACTCAAAGAGGATGAGATCACATCAGCCTATCAGTTTGAGCGTGAAAATATTTATTACTTCAATAGCAACATAGACCGCCCACGCTACAACATAGCCGTAATGGTCATTTTCGGGATGAAACAATACACCTCATCCGCTCCAAACAATCACACCGTAAAAAGCATTTTAAGCATCCTAAAGGACGTTTCAGAGATAGACGTATGTTACGACACACCGACACCGCCAAACCTTGAAGAGCTATCAAAACGGTTTAATCTTACACCTTACAAAGACAGCCGTTACATCAACACGCCAAACATTCAAATGATTGAGAAAATCATCATTTATAATAAGGCACTAAAGAACGGTCTAAACGCTCCATTATGGCGCATAGAGTTTAAGGTGACAATACCAAACGCCCGACATTTAGCGATACCGCTTCACGATATAAAAGAGATCATAGACATTACAAAGGGGAACGGATGAACTCTAAACAGCGCAAAGCACTCGAAGCAAAAGCGAAAAAGAAGATCAAGGCGATAATGAAACAATATCCATTATTCAGTGATACGGCGATAACAATCACGTTTAAAAATCCAAGGGGAGAGAATGAACGATAAACAAAAGAAGTTTTTACAGCTCAGAGCGTCGGGGATGAGTTTCGACAAAATAGCCATAGAGCTAAAATCATCCAAACAAACTTTAATACAGTGGGGGCGATTGTTTAAAGATGAGTTAAACGATATGAAATTTCAATCCCTTGCAACGCTCAAAGAGGAGTACCAATACACCGTTAAGGCAAAATATGAACAGCTCCTCAAACACCTCTCAAAGATCGATGAAGCGATAGAGAAATTTGATTACAGCACTGCGACACTCAAAGACCTTGCAACGGTGAGGAATGATATTATCGCTCAGTTAGAGAAGATCGAAAAACAAACCTCTTTTATACAGACGGGGTTAGTCACTACGTGCGAATACACGGGGAAAAAAGAAGCGGTAACGGTCAAGCTCAATGAGATCGAATGAACTAAAAACAATCCAAGCCGTACCGAAAATTAAACGATTGAAGCCTATCCCCTCACTCTCTCCACGTGAAGAGTGGCAACGGGGGGAGATAGTAAACGCCGTTAAAATCCTTTTACTCATTGCATACGTCAATCATGACGCTATGATGATAATAGAGGACGGCAAAGAGTGGACGGGCGAAAAAGCGTTATTGATTGATACCTATCTATTAATCGTCAAAAGATTGTTTGGTTATGTAGATGAGGGGTACATGATGAAAAAAGAATTTAATCAAATCAAAAAGGACTTAAAAATAAGGTTTGATAAATGACTGAAAAGGTTACAAAAAGGAAGCACTAAAACCCCGTTGTTATCGTACTTTGTCGATAAAAGGAAACACTAAAAAATCCCCTAAAAATCCCATAGAAAATCTTACTAAAAACTTAGTACATTAAAGCCCGAAAGGTCACGGGGCATAATTCAACACCTCCCCCCACAGTTTGGGGGCGTATCTCTTCAAATTCAACACTACGTTAAAGCAATTCAATAGCCCTATTATCTCGATGAGATTGATCGATACAGCTTTAGAAAACCTAACAAAACCTTACCTTGCTAACTAATGCTAACTTTCAAAGATAGAGAATTCACAAATTACGGGCGATATGTAAGCTCAGAAAACTTGAAAAAACTTGAAATTCAAGGGTAAGGAATTCACACCTAAAGAGAGGAGAGCGAAATTTTACGCCGTCCTATCCTCAAAGATACATCCAAATTAGGATACACCCCGACAATGCCCCCAACTTTGGGGATATTATAAAACATCGGAATTTTAATATTAAAAAGATGCGCTCATTTTTGAGCCTAAAGTATTCCTTAGAGGGAAGTGGGGAACGAATCACAAAAATGAGAACGGCAAAATAAAAGTATTGAGTTGATCGATGAGGTACGTTTCAATCTTTTCAAAGATCACGCCGATATAATGACAGCATGAAAAAACAGTGATTTATCGGTTAAGATAGATTTAAACAAACGGGTTAATGTACCTTTTTATGTACCTTTTTTTAAAGCACACCTTTAAAGCGTCATAAAATAGGGATAAGACGATAGACCCCCCCGCCACCATCTTTGAAAAACAATCCCCATTCAAAACTTCACAAAATCATCATTTCATCCATACCTAATTTACTCATTCAATAAAATGACTTTCCCTATTTTGAGTTAGGCTCGTTTTCAAAAAGTGAAGATTGAATACCTGACCCCTAGTTCATCGAGTCATCAATCCATTGTGCAATTTTGTATCGCTTTTTTTATATTTTGTTAGAACCTAAAAAATGAAGATTGAATACCCCTTTTCCTTTATTTTGTATTGACATTTTTTTTTGCTAGACTATTATAGAAATAAGATGTTATGAGGGATGGTTATTAAATGCGGAAATTTATTTTTTTAATTTTTAGTTTGTTGTCTTTAAACTTGTTGGCTGATGAGCTAGTTGAAAATCCCTATGTGTATGCAAGTGAAGTTGGAGATTTTAGCGAAGGCTTGTTGCCGATCAAGATGAGTCCGAAATGGGGATTAGTAGGAGATGAAAAACAAAAAGAAGAAATAAATAAATGGGGGTATATTGATAAGTCAGGTCACTTTGTTATTCGCCCTAAATTTTCTTTTATAGATCAACGAGGATTTCAATTTGGTAGAGCTAATGTCGTATATAAAAATAGATGGGGAACAATTGACAGTGTAGGTAGATTTATGATTGAAGCAGTTTATTCTGATACCTATACTTTTTATAATGATGTTGCAATAGTTTTAATGCCTTTAAAAAATGATACCAACTATACGTACTATTCTCAGAATCCAGACTATCAAATAAAGTTGACTAGTTCATCTATTTTTGAAAAAAAGATGATAGACAAAGAAGGTAAAACCATTACCACTCCACCATGTTTAAATATTGAATATATTGGAGATAAAATGTATACATGTACAATAAATGGGTTGTCAGGACTGATGAATGAATCGGGAAAATTACTGACAAAACCTATCTACAATCAGATTAATAAATTTGTAAATGAAAGAGCAATTGTAGTTTATCAAGATATTGTCAACGGATTGGGTATGGGAGTGATAGATACAGAAGGAAATATAATCGAAGAACCTAAAAACAATATTAACATAACGACTGATGAAGAATCATATTTAATTCGAGAAAATGGAAAAATTGGCTTTAAGGACAAAAATGGTCGTATGATTTTAGAACCAATTTATAATAGTGCTCATGCTTATAAATATAATCTATTTGCCGTTGCCAATGATAAAACTTGGCATTTTATTAATGATAAAAAAGAAAAAATTAATGAAGATGAGTTCGATAACGTTGATGATTTTTATGATGGTAGAGCCCGAGTTGGTAAAAAGAATTTTTTCGGAAAAGTCTTATATGGCTTTATCAATTCAAATGGTCAATATCTTGTTGAGCCAACGTATACAATAGCCAATCCTTTTTCGGAAGGCTTGGCAGGGGTATGTCGAACTTCTATAGTTGGTGATCAATTTTGTGGTTACATTAATACTGAAGGCAAAGAAATTATTCCATTAAAATATGCCCATGTTGGTTCGTTCCAATCAGGGATAGCAAAAGTAGGTGAACGGGTGGCTGTAGGCAAAAACAATGCTATTTCTGTTTATATAGATAAAAATGGGAAAGAGTTTTTTCGCTCTGACAAAGCAATAAACTTTCAAAGTTTTGCGTCAGCATACAGCGATATTTTTATAGGAAAATTTGACGAAGATGGGTATGCCAAACTTCAACAAAACGGGCAATGGGGGATTATTAATAGAGAAGGAAAAATAGTCATACCTCCTCAATATCAAAATATTGGAATATTTCATAGAGGGATAATTAAAGCATCTAAAGTAGGTGGAGGAATTGTCTTTCTTGACGATAAAAATAATATTGTTTTACCAAAATAGAATTGTTAGCCATGTGTGAAAAATATGAAAAATAGGGGTATTCAATTATCACTCAGGAGCGTGAGAGCAAGTAAAAGCTAGTAACGCAAAAAGTGCTATAATTTTCTTAATAGAACAAAGGGGAAAGCTATGACAATGACGATTACCGTTAATGATAGCGTTGCCGATAAAGTAATGGCTTTTTTAAACTCACTTCCTAAAGAGTCGGTAACAGTAGAACAATCCCGTCCATGGTACGCCGATGAAGTCAAACGCCGAGTAGAGGAATACAAAAGCGGGAAGATGGAGACATACCCACTCGATCAAGATTTTTGGGATAGAATGGATAAACGTATCGATGAAATGGATAGCCATTGAGGATTAGACGGAGTGGACGTTTTGAGTATGAGTTAGGTGAGATTATCGATTATATCGCCAATATTTATCGATGGGGATATTATAGTGGTTTTGGGTATCTTCAATCAGAATATGTGGAGTAAAGAAGAAGATTAAAAGCGGTTCAATATCAGTTAAGCAAAACGGTTTATATACCTTTTTTTATCGTACACCTTTAAAACATCATAAAACAAGTATTGGACGATAGTCCCTCTCCTCCACCATCTTCATAAATATTTCCCCCAACAAAACATCGACTTATCCTAAGTAGCTTTCCTAAGCTGTACCTATGTTATAATCATTCAAAAGCCATTCTTAAAGAGATACAATGAATATGGTGTTAGCACTTGTTTTGTTACCGATTATTGCCGCATTTTTAGTGTTATTAGTCCCCTTCGGGCGTGCTCAGTATGCCGTGAGCGGAGCAGTTTTGGCCTTACTCAGCGGTGTTACTTTTGCCCTGTATAACTCTTTTGGTATTTTTACCTTTCAACTTTCCCCTATTATGAACATTATGATTGTTGCCGCCGATGTTGTACTGCTGTTGTTTTTTCTCTATCAAGGTAAAGTCTTCAATCATCCCAAAGTGATGGCTCTTGCTGCAGTGCAGCTGGTGTTGTACGGATATATCGAGTTTATTGCCCCTGCGGCGGGGACGGCTGAGATTGTGGTGGATGAGCTTTCGAAGTTTATGTTTTTGATTATCAACGGGGTGGGTGGGATTATCGTCTTGTACTCCGTGAAATACATGGAGGATGAACCGACGTCACCGCTTAAAAAACGGTTGTTTATCGGTACATTGCTCGTTTTTCTTTCGGTGATGAATTTGATCGTTGTTGCTAACTCGATCCTCCTTTTCTTTTTCCTTTTTGAGATGACGACGCTGGCCTCGTACCTGTTGATCGCCTTTAGGGACGATGAGGTGAGCCGTAGCAATGCCCTTAAAGCCCTTTGGATGAATCAGATCGGCGGAGTGGTAATTTTGGTGGGGGCATTGATCGCCATCATCGGATTTAAGACGGTGATGTTCGATACGCTGTTACAAAGTTCAGGGGGAATGGTGCTTTTGGCTATTGCATTTCTCTCGATGGCGGCACTGGTGAAGGGGGCGTCGATCCCGTTCGAGGGGTGGTTACTCGGGGCGATGGTGGCACCGACTCCCGTGAGCGCGATGCTCCACTCGGCGACGATGGTAAAAATCGCTCCCTATCTGATCCTGAAACTCTCTCCCGCATTGGCCGTGAGTATGGTCGGGGGGATGATTTCGATCATCGGTGCTCTGGTGTTTGTTGCCGCGTCGTATTTGGCACTCTCTCGCTCAGTTCTCAAAGAGATTTTGGGATACTCTACCGTGGCACTGCTGGGGCTTATGATGGCATTGGCGGCAATCGGGAGCGAAGAGAGTATCAATTTGGCGATGGCATTGATGCTCTTTCATGCCCTCTCAAAAGCGTTGCTTTTCCTCTCTGCGGGGGTGTTAGAGCGGGTGCATCACGCTAAAAATATTGAGGAGATGAAAGGGATGGTGAGCCGTTCTCCCAAAACGGTCGGATTTATCCTCTTTGGCTTTGTCTCTTTGACACTGCCTCCGTTTGGTCTTTTTATGGGGAAACTTTTTGCGATCAGTTCGGTGGCGTCGCTGCTCAAAGAACACCCTTCTAATCTCATTATTCTCCTCGCACTGATCGTCGGAAGCGCGTTGATGGTGCTTCTCTATTTTAAAGTCGCATCGGCACTTCTATCTGCTCCTTGCGATGTGGAAGTTTCTCCGGCAATTGTGATCCCCAACGGTTTTAATGTCCCGTTGGTGTTGTTGAGCGTTTTTATTGTGATCGGGGCTCTCGGATACATTATGATGCAGCACAACATCTTCGTCGTGATGTTGGCATTGCCGATGGTCTTTGTGTTTGCGCTACCCGCGATTGTTCGGCGTATGGATCGGTATGATCGTTCACAGCCCTATCATTGCGGGGAAAAAGAGCCTTTTGATGCGGCATTGGTCTATTATGCACCCTCGGAAAAAATAGAAAAAATAGTGTATTGGGGGTTTGGGTTCCTGTTTGTCGCCGTAGCGATTATCGGAGCCGTGTCGTGATCTGGGTATGGATAGCGTTGGCCCCGATTTTAGGGGGATTGGCGTATGGAGGAGAGCGGGTGTTGCGTGCTCGGATGCAGCGGCGCCAGGGGCCGCCGATCTTGCAGCCGTTTTACGATATGTTTAAACTTCTCGATAAGCGGACGCTGATCGTCCATGCTCCCCATGCCCTCCTCGCACTCGCCCATTTTTTTGTCTTATGGTTCAGCATCGCCGCCATCTTTTTGGGATGGAATCTCCTCTACATCATTTTTCTCCACCTTTTTGCCCAAATCCTCCTCATTTTGGCGGGGTACAGTGTCCGCTCCGTCTATTCGCATCTCGGATCAAACCGTGAACTGCTGATGGTGGTGGCGTATGAGCCGATACTGATTTTGGTCGCGGTCGGTTTGTATCTCGTGAGCGGTAGTTTTGAGATTGCCGAGATTTTAACAAGAGATAATTATCTTCTTCAGCTCCCATTGCTTTTTATCGCGTTGGTGATGATTGTCCCGATCAAGGTTAAAAAGTCGCCGTTTGATGTCGGTGAAGCCCATCAGGAGATCGTCGGGGGAGTCGAGATCGAGTACAGCGGCGTTTTTTACGAGTTTTTGTATATGTCCCGTTTTCTCGAATATATTTTTATCTACAGCTTTGTTTACCTTTTCGGAGGGGAGTCGCATTGGATCGGTGCGGTTTTGGTCGCGGGAGTATTTTTGCTCGTCAATCTCGTCGATAACGCGACCGCCCGTGTCCGCGCTTCTCATATGGTTAAAATCATCTATAGCGTGGCAATGTCTCTTACTGTTCTAAATTTTTTGGGGATTCTCCTATGAAGTTTTTTACCCCGTTTCGTAAAAAATCGCCGTGGGTTTTACACTACAATGCGGGAAGCTGCAATGGCTGTGATATCGAGATTCTTGCGGCACTGGGGCCGAAGTTCGATTTGGAGCGTTTCGGGGTGATTAACACGGGAAATCCGAAGCAATCCGATATCTTTTTGGTGACGGGGCCTGTCACCTATCGCTCACGTGAGCGTCTTGTCGAGCTTTACTCCCAAATCCCTGAACCCAAAGTGGTCGTGGCGGTCGGATCGTGTACAACGACGGGGGGTGTGTTTCGGGGGATGTACAACGTCGAGGATGGGATCGACCGATATATCCCCGTCGATGTGTATGTACCCGGATGCGCTTCTTCTCCGCAACTCATTATCGATGCATTGGTCAAAGGGCTCGAAATTCTCGAAGCGAAAAGCAAAGCAATCGAGAAACCGTTTAAACTCTTCGGCGCTATCGAGATGATCGGAAATAAACTCAGCCGCCTGGGCATGGCGACAAAGGTGGAACAGCATGAGAAAAATTGAAACCACATTAGATACGTTATTGAACGATATCGGAGCGTTTTATGTTCCAAAACAATGGCATTTTTTGAGTGTCAACGGGATCGATTTGGGTGAGGGGAAGATAGAGTTGCAATGGATTTTCTCACAATACGGGGTAAAAGATGAGATAGTGATCTATTACGCCCTCAGTGACTACGAAACTGCTGTCCCCTCGATTGTCAGTTTGATCCCCTCTGCGATTATGGGGGAGAGGGAAATCGTTGATATGTTTGGGTTGAGTGTCGATGGGGCGGAGAGAGGGCTTTATCTTGATGAGGACTCCATGGCACACCCGCTAAGGGGCGAATCATGAAAAAAACGATCCAAATCCCTCTGGGGTCACAGCATATCTCTCTATTGGAGCCGATACGGTTTAAATTTGAGTGCGAGAATGAAAAGATTATCGGGGTTGATGCCGATGTCGGATTTGTCCATCGCGGGGTAGAACTGGCGTGTACCCGTAGTTTTGAGTTTAAACAGGTGGGATATGTCGTCGCCCGTGTCTGTGGACTTTGCGCTATCACCCATTCCCTCTCGTATACGCTGGCGGTCGAAAAACTGCTGGGGTACGAGGCCAATGATCGGATCAAATATTTGCGGATGCTGATGGTAGAGCTGGATCGTATCCACTCCCACATGCTCTGTCTCGCCCACACGGCGGAAAATGCGGGATTTGAAGCCCTTTTTATGCAGATCATGGGAGATCGGGAACTGGTTATGGATGTTCAAGAAGCAATCAGCGGCAACCGTGTCCAGTTTGATTATATCTCCATCGGCGGGGTGAACCGTGATTTAACCCCTGAACTGAGTGCATTGATCCATAAAAATTTGAACACTCTTTCTGAAAAAATTGATGCTCTACTCGGGTTGTTTGATAATAATTGGTCATTGTCCCTTAAATACAAAGGCTTAGGGGTGCTGAGTTTGGAAGATGCCTATACCTATAATGCGCTGGGGCCATTGGCGCGTGCGGCGGGATTGGCAACCGATGTCCGCGCCGAGACGAGCGATTTTCCCTATGAGGCATTGGGCTATACGATGATCCTAGAATCTACGGGAGACATCCATGCCCGTAACTTCGTCCGTCTTCGGGAGATTCAAAACTCTATAGCAATGTGCCGTAATATTGTTGATAACCTCCCGCTCGGAGAGATACAGGAGAAGGCAAAAGGGAAACCGAACGGCGAAGCGGTCGTCCGTGTCGAAGCACCGCGCGGAGAGCTTTTCTATCTGGTTCGAGGGAATGGACAGAATATGCTGGAGAGAGTTCGGATCAAGACTCCGACCTTTTCGGCGATTCCTGCAATGATGGAGGTGTTTAAGGGCGCAGAGTATGCCGATGCACCGGCGATTCTCGCCTCATTTGATCCGTGTATGTCCTGTACGGCGAAGTAGGAGAGATTATGTTACGCTCTATGCTCGAAGCGTTTAAAAACCTTTTCAAACCGGTACGTACAATTCAGTACCCCGCAGAAGATATCGTTCTTCCCTCCGGATATCGAGGATTGATCGAATATGGGATAGATGAGTGTATTTTTTGTGATAAATGCGAAAAAGTGTGTCCTCCCGGGGCAATTTTGTTTTATCAGCATGAGGGTGGGGAGAAAGAGTACCGCTATAACCCGTGGCTCTGTATCTACTGCGGCGAATGTGTACGTGCCTGCCCGAAACCTGAGGAGGCGTTGTGGCAAAGTGAGACAAAACAGCACAGCGCCGTAAAAGAAGATGGGGCGAACGAGGGGTGGTTTGTCTGGGAAGATGCGTGTAAAAAAAGCCGCCAAAGGTATGTGGAAGCGAAAAAAGCCGATAAAATCCAAAACAAGAGTGAGGAGTAGATCATGCGCATCGTTATTGTCGGAGGCGGGATTGCCGCTGTTTATATCGCCAATTCTCTTATGGAACAATCGAATGAATGGGAGGTGGTCATTGTTTCGGATGAGGAACACCCTCCGTATGATCGTATCCATTTGTGTAAACTGGTCGATGATTGCAACTGTAACGATTCCATCGAATTGGAACTGCACTCGAAAGTACGGTTGGAACTGAACCAAAAGATCGTATCTCTCGATCCGCAGAATAAGCGTGTTTTCAGTGAGCATGCCGCATTTCATTATGACAAGCTGATTATTGCGACGGGATCGGTTCCCAAAACTCTCTTTAATATCACCGGTATTGAGAATGCGGCGACGTTCCGAAGTCAGAAGGATTGCGAAGTGATCGCGCAGGGGATGGTCGGTAAAAATGTGATTATCGTCGGAGCGGGACCGATTGCTCTCGAACTGCTCGATACCCTGATGCGCAGCGATACCCCGAAGAGCATTACGCTGCTGGTGCGTAAAAACTATCTCTACTCCGAGGTGATCAGCCGTGAGGGATTAGAACTGATACGGGGGATTTTCGAAGCCGATCCGCGTGTACGCATCCGATTTAAAGATCAAATCGTGGATAAAGAGGTGAGAGGTAATACGATTACCAAAGTATTGACGACACAAGGAGAAATTGATAATCCGTTTATTATTTTCGGTGTCGGGATCGATCCCAATATTGCCTTTGCACGTGAGGCGCTTGAGTGTGATCGGGGAGTTTTGGTAGATGAGAGGATGCGTACATCGGTAGAGGATATCTATTGTGTGGGAGAAGCGGCGCAGCTCCGTGCGGGGGGATTTATCGCCGGACGGGTCAAAGAATGCACCCTTCAAGCAGATGTAGCGATTGAGCATCTGCTTGGGGATGCAAACACATCGTTTAAAGAAGAGGTTTCGATCGATGGGCTCAAAGTGGGATCGTTCTTGTTCGCCGACGTTACCGCAACCGATTTTGATCCGAATGATCATGAGAACGAAACGATTTTGATCACACACGGAGATCGGATCGATCAGTATATCGTCAATAATGACAGGCTAAAACGGTTTATCGGGATCAATACCAATATCGATCTGTTAGCTTTGAAACGGCTGATGGAGAAGGATGAACCGATCGATGCGGCGTATCTCTACTCGAATCGTCTGATGTCCGAATATGGGAGACTTGTATGCAGCTGTGAGGGGGTGCATGAGCAGGAATTGGTCGATATCATCAAAGAGAATGCGGTGACATCGTTTGCGGAACTCAAAGAGCACACCAAAGCGGGACGTACCTGCGGGCGGTGCAAACAGGATGTCTGTGCGATCATCAATGCAACTCCGGTTGATCCCGCTGAAGCAGGTCGGTTACGTGAAGAGCGCGAAGCACTTAAAACAGCGCATGAACTCGAGATTGTCCAAGCGCGGATCGATAAATACAACCGTATCCACCCTAAAAATCATTTAAGTGCCGAAAATTTGCAGGAAGCGCTTGAAACATTTGAGATGGGTAAAGAGTTCAATCGCTGGGTTTCGATGATTACCGCCTCGATGCATCTGCATCCGAAGTTTGAGGAAGGGGTTAAAGGGGCGGTGATGCAATTGAATAAAATACCGATTATTTGGCTGGAACTTGCCGATTGTTCGGGAAATTCGGAAGGATTTATCAAATCAGCGCATCCGAGTGTCGATGATTTGATCCTCAAATACATCTCGCTCGATTATCATGAACTGCTGATGGCAGGATCGGGAGATCAATCCGAAGCGGTGTTGGATCGAATTATTCGGGAGGATGCGGGAAAATACCTCCTGATCGTGGAGGGTGCCGTGCCGATGGGGCTGGAGGGGAAATTCTTGCGGATCGGCCCTAAGGGGGAGACAGGGGTAGATTTGCTTCGCCGTGTCGCCCAAAAAGCGGTGGCGGTGATGGCAGTAGGCTCATGCGCTCTTGATGGGGGGGTGGTTGCGGCTGCTCCCAATCCTACCGGAGCGGTAGGTGTCTCTGAAGCACTGGGTCGCGAGGATATTATCAACCTTCCGGGATGTCCTGTCAATCCCATTAATATCGTAGGGACATTGCTTCATTATATTATGTTCGAAGAGTTTCCGAAGCTTGATAGTAAAAACCGTCCCGAATGGGCATACGGTTTCCGTGTCCATGATAACTGTGAACGCCGAGGGCACTACGATGCCGATGAGTTTGTCCGTGAATGGGGGGATGAGGGGGCGAAGAAGGGGTGGTGCCTTTTTGAAATGGGATGCAAAGGCCCCTACGCCGATCTCAACTGCTCGCTGGTGAAGTTCAATGAGGGGACCAGCTGGCCGGTACAGGCGGGACATGGATGTTTCGCGTGCGGTCAGGGTAAAATCGCGTTTGACAGCTACGCCAATAATCGTAAGTTACCGGAGGGTGAACATGAGCACTAAAAAAATTGTTATTGACCCGATTACCCGTATCGAGGGGCATCTACGGATCGAGGTGGAGATCGATGAGAATAACGTTGTTACGGAAGCGTGGGCTTCGGGTCAGCTTTTTCGGGGGATCGAGACGATTTTAAAAGGGCGTGATCCGCGCGATGCGGGATTGATCGCTCAGCGTATCTGCGGGGTATGTACGAACGTCCATTACCGTGCTTCGATCAGTGCGGTGGAAGCGGCATACGGCATTGAAATACCGCAAAATGCCGAGATCATCCGTAATCTGGTGACACTTTCTTTGTTTGTTCAAGATCATATTGTCCATTATTATCATCTCCATTCGCTCGATTTTGTCGATATCACAGCGGCGCTTAGGGCAGACTGTACGCAAGCTTCCGAGGATGCTGAGAGCTGGTGTGAACACCCTTATCGCAACTCTGACGGTCATCTCGAAGCGATCAAAGAGAAGCTGGAGGGGTTTGTTAAAGCGGGGCGGCTTGGGCTGTTTGCCAACGGTTACTGGGGACATGACGCCTATCGTCTCTCTCCGGAAGAGAATTTGGTTCATATGAACCACTATCTCGAAGCACTTCGGATTCAACGAGATCTCTCCAAAGCGGTAGCAATTTTCGCAGGAAAAACCCCCCACCCCCAAAATCTTGTCGTCGGCGGGGTTACGAGTGTTGCCGATATGCTTAACCCTCAGCGGTTGAATGACTTTTTGTTCATTATCAAAGAGGTTCGAGATTTCATCGAACGTGCCTACATACCGGATATGCTGATGCTCGTCAATGCGTATCGTGACTCGATTGCTGCGGGAGAAGGACGTGCCAGCGGTAACTTTATGTGCTGCGGCGGATACCGATTTGGAAAGCAGCAACAACTTTTTGAGAGCGGCGTGATCAAAGGGCATAACTTTGACTCCGTTGAGCCGTTTGACGCTGGAAAAATCACCGAAGAGGCATCACGCTCATGGTATGAAAACGATGCACCGCTTTCACCGTATGAGGGGGAGACAACCCCGTTTTACACCGATTTGAATGAGGACGGTTCGCTCAAAACCGAGGGAAAATACACGTGGGTCAAAGCGCCGAGGTATGATGGGGAGGTGATGGAAGTGGGGCCGTTGGCGCGAATGATAATGGGCTACGTTAAAAATTCTCCCGTTATCCGCCCGTACATGGAGCGCTTCATGAAAAAATCGGGGATGAGTCTGATCGATTTTTCGACGACGGTGGGACGCAATGCGGCGCGCGCTGTGGAAGCACAAATTTGCTGCGACTATCTTTTCGATACGATGAGCGATTTGATCGAAAATATCAAATACTACGATGAAACGACGTGGACGAAGTATCTCTTTGAAGAATTGCCCAAAGAGGCAAAGGGCTCAGGTATTTTCGAAGTGCCTCGCGGCGTACTCGGGCATTTTGTCCGTATCGAAGAGGCTAAAATCGCCAACTATCAGGCGGTCGTTCCGACAACATGGAATGCCTCTCCTAAGGGGGCCAAAGAGGGGCGCGGAGCCTATGAAGAGTCATTAATCGGACTTCGTCTCGCCGATCCCTCCGCACCGTTGGAGGTTTTGCGTGCGGTACACTCGTTCGATCCGTGTCTGGCGTGTGCCGTACATGTCATCGATGCAACAGGAAAAGAACTCTCTCGGTACAAACTGAACGATTCAAATATATCTAAATCTGAATTATAATTCAGTTTTAAAGAACTATCTGTCATAGTAAAAAAAGATCGGTATTTTGTGGTCTCCTGGAGATCAAGCAAATGAGTTATGATGGATAAGATTATTGGTTTTCTTGCTTTGCAACAGTTTATTTATGGGATAGGGTGGCTTGTAGGGATAAGACTGATTCCTGAAATACGTAGAGTAGGAATTTGGCTGAGCGGGTTCGCTATTTTGAGCGGTTTATATTTCAGTATTTCTCCTACTCATGGGGAGACAGTTACCTCTTGGCATATTTATAGTGCGCAGTTTGTTATTTTGCTGGTTATGGTTATGGTACGACGAGCCAACGAAGCCCTTTTTTTCGAACCGTATCGTTGGAAAGAAGATGCGAGTCTGATTGTACTCTTTTTAATGATTGTTCTGTGGACGTTTAGTGTTCCGATGCAAACATCCGTTGTTGTGATGACAGCCTCTTTTATCGTTCTTTGGATGGGGATTCGAACGGTTGTTCTATCGTATCGTTCAATTTCCAATGAATTCGGCTTAACGATTACGCTGTTGGTGAATATGCCGATCATATTCTTTTTGCTGGTAAAAGGGGTTCAGGCTTTTGCGATCATCGATCACCAAATGATTATACTTGATCCTAATACAGGGCGTTTGGAAAGTAAATGGTATCTTGCATTATTGCTTGCCCTCACAGGATTAATGCATGTCAATTATGTGGTTATGCTGTTAAAACGGCTTATTCAAGATCTGAACAAGATGACGAAAACAGATGTATTGACAAATGTGATGAACCGTCGTGCGGCGGAGGAGGCTCTTTGTCGTGAGTTAAGCGAGACGACTCGCAATGGGGACGCTTTTACAATATTCATGATAGATATCGATTTCTTCAAAAGTGTCAATGACCGATACGGACATGCGAAAGGCGATGAAGTATTACGCGGTGTTTGTAAATGTATGCGAGAAACGGTTCGGAAGAATGATTACGTAGCACGGTTCGGAGGGGAAGAGTTTTTGATTATTCTTCCTCATACTTTAATAGAGCCGGCGGTTGAATTAGCCGATAGAATCCGTCAAAAAGTAGCTGATTTACGCTTTGAACCCAATAACATCAGAGTAACGATCAGTATAGGAATCACACAATCTGATACGAATGACACGGTGATGGAACATATTGTTTCCCGAGCCGATAAAGCATTATATAGGTCAAAAGAGTGTGGTCGAAATCAGATTAATGTGAATACAAAAATTCTGAATGCATGTTCGCTATAATTACGAAAATGAATCACCAAGAGGAATAGAATTTGGCACGACCGACTAAAGAAGAACGTAAAATCTCGATTATGACAAAAGCCCTGGAGCTTTTTTCAAAGGAGGGATTTTATCAGACAACCATGCCCACGATCGCCGAAAAAATCGGTATGAGTGTCGGAAATCTGTATAACTACTTTACGTCCAAAGAGATGCTCGCCAAAGACCTCATTCTCTATATTGCCAATATATTGGGTGAGGAAATTCGAAAAATCAATGAAAGTCCGATGAGTACCCAAGAGAAAATCGAGGCGATTGTCCATATGTATTTTCGTATCGCCCAAGATCGTCCTGAAACCATCGAGTATTTCTTGCGGGTTTATCTCTCGAACCGCGAAGTCTTTCAAAATTGCTGCGAGGGGATGATCTGTGTTTCCGCCTTTGTGACCGAAATGATGATCTTTTTTGAAGAGGGTGTCCGATGCGGTGATTTGAGAGATCAGGATTTTTTCAGTGCATTCGGTCTTTTCATGGGGTATCTGGGAGGAATGGTGTTTATCAACGGTGAAAAGATTCTTCCTAAACCGTTAGAGAGCTACGAACACTCGATCAGCGAGAATATCTACTATGCTCTCAAATCCCGCTAGAGTCAAAATTATCTGGCTGCAGGGGATCACCTGCAACGGCAACACCCACTCGTTTTTAAACGATCCCGCTCTGGGGAATTTTTTGGAGTCGGCGGAGTTTATCCATCATCCGCTCCTCCCTTGTAAAAACACACTCAAAGAGTTGGTCAAAAAACTTCCTAAATCGGATATTTTGATTTTCGAGGGGGCGTATAGCGCCTCGTTCGAACGTGCCGGTATGGCGATGGAGACGCTTTTACCCGCCCTTGCATCCAAAACCAGCCATATCATTAGTTTAGGCAGCTGTGCGAGTTTTGGGGGAATATTCAAAGAGGGCAATCCAGAGCAAATCAGCGGAATAGTGTTTGATAAAGAGGAAGAGAAGGGTCCGCTGCGTGCTATGCGAGAGAAAGTGATTACCCTCAGCGGGTGTCCCGCCCACCCAAAATGGCTCAGTTTTGTCATCGATATGATCGTATCGGGCAAAAGAATAGCGCTGGATGAGTATCGTCGTCCAAAAGAGCTCTACGGCTATCTCGTCCACAACGGCTGTTTGCGCAACGAGTATTTTGAGTGGAAAGTGGACAGTCACCATTTCGGAACCAAAGAGGGGTGTTTGTATTATGCCCAAGGGTGCCAAGGCCCCTTTACCCACGGCAGCTGCAATAAAATCCTCTGGAATGAAGTGAGTTCCAAAACCCGTTCCGGTACACCGTGTGTCGGATGTACTGAACCTACGTTTCCCAAAAGCAATCTTTTCTCAACAAAAACGTACATGTCGATCCCCTCGGAGATGCCCTTGGGGATACCGAAACGGAGCTATCTCGCTTTGGCGGGGGCGGCGAAATCGTTCCATATTAAACGGCTCGAAGAGAGGTTGATCGATGATAACGCATGAACTGATCGAGCGGATCGAAGGGGAAGCGGTCCTCGATTTTAAAACCGATAAAAGCGGAGTCGTCCAAGATGCTAATATCCGTTTTAGCCATTTTCGTGGGATGGAAGCGATTTTGGAAGGACGCAATGCTCTTGATGCGTTGGTGATCACTCCCCGCGTCTGCGGTATCTGCGGTCATTCGCATCTGATCGCGACGGTGAAAATGATCGAAAATGTCTACCGCAATGCGGGAGTTTCGATCCGTATCAGCGACAAAGCAAACGCGATCCGCCAGATCACCCTCTCGTGCGAACTGATCCAAAACCATATCAAATGGCTCTATCTCGTGATGCTTCATGAGAGCGCAAAGATGCTGGGAGAAGAACCCGGCGTTGCTCTTAAAGCGCTCTATGTTTCGTCACAGGTCAATCAGCTCTGCGCCCTTTTCAGCGGTCAGTGGCCTCACAGTTCGTATGCACTCCCCGGAGGTGTGACGTGCGATCCGACCCATATCGAAGTGATGCAGGCGTTGAAAATCCTCTCCGACGTGGAGTGTTTTATCCGCGATGAGGTACTGGGATGTGATGTTGATGCGTTTGCCCAAGCGATGGAGCACAATAGAGTGCTGAGCCTCACCGGAGATTTTGGAACCGTATTGCGTAATTTTGAGCGGCTTGGAGTGTTGGAACAGGGGAAAAGTCACAGTCGATTTTTGGTTCTGGGGGATACCCAAGAGATTATCGTCCATTCGCAGCACAGCGGTGCGATTGCGGAAAATGTGAGCGAAGACAGTTCTCAAACATTTGCGGAAGGGGGAAACACCTATGCCAAAAATGCTCTCTACAACGGAGAATTTTTCGAGACGGGACCGTTAGCGCGCGCTTTGGTTCAAGAACGCACAGGCATCAGTGCTCTGCATCGTTTATACGGAGATAGTGCGCTGACGCGAATCACGGCTCGGGTCGATGAAATGGTATCACTATGCGCAGAGGTGCGTGAGCTTTTAATGTCGCTGGATCTCTCCCAGCCTTCGTTTATCACCCCTCCCTCCATCGAGAGTATTAGCGGTGAAGGGATCGGGATCGTCGAAGCCCCGCGCGGGTCACTGATCCATCGTGCAACCATTGAAAAAGGGAAAATCGTGTCGTATACGATTATCACTCCGACCCAATGGAATCTGGGAAATGGAACATCGATGATTCCGGGAATAGCACAAAAGGCTATGATCGGAGCCGCATCCACGGCGAAAGCCTCGCTCTTATTTCGCACCTTTGATGTCTGCTCGGTTTGTACGACGCATTAGACTTTTATTTGACCTATTGACACCTTGTATCTTAATGGATACAATTTGTCCATGTATACCATTCAGCAAACCCATAAATTTTCGCAATGGCTCACTAAACTCAAAGATATGCGTGCCCGTATCGCAATCGCTCGACGTTTAGATCGTGCTCAAAGCGGTAATCTTGGGGATGTGAAGAGCGTTGGTGAGCGTGTATTTGAGATGCGTGTCGATATGGGGGCGGGTTATCGGCTCTATTACACGATGCGTGGGAATGAACTTATTATATTGCTCGTTGGCGGTGATAAATCGACGCAACAACGCGATATAGAAAAAGCTATAGAAATGGCAAAGGAGATATAACGATGGAAACACAATTGACTCCATTTGATATGACGCAGTATTTAGACAGCGAAGAAGCGATTGCTGAGTACCTCACGCAAGTCCTCGAAGAGGGTGATACCGATGAGCTAATCCGTGCCATCGGACATATCGCGAAAGCTCGCGGTATGAGCCAAATCGCACAAGAAAGCGGATTGGGACGCGAGAGCCTCTATAAAACATTCGCCCCCGGTTCTAAACCCCGTTTTGACACCATCGCCAAAGTGGTAAAATCGTTGGGATTGCACTTTCATATTACGCCGCTTAAAGCTTCGTGATGCTCCAACTCAGGAGAGTAAGAGCGAGAAAAGGAATGTTGTTGTGAAAGACTTGATTTATTTTCCATATTTTGAACCAAGAAATGAAAAATGGCTAAAGTTCGCATTATTATATATTGATGAGTTTAGACCAATTATTCCATATAATAGGCGGGAAGATATATCTGGCTTGTATCGACAAATTCAAGATGAAACAGATTTGATAGTACCTTATTCACCTGATTATGCTGAAGGGTCAACGGCTTCTAAAAATGCTATTAAAGAAATAGAATTGTTATTAAGTCAACAAAGTACAGGCTATTTGTTTAGTGGAAAAAATATAGCTCAACAAGCGAGAAATGAGCAAGATTATTTGATTTATAGAGAAAAGTTTTCACATGAATTTGAAAATTTTTGTATTGATAATGAGCTTGCCAGAAAACATGATGATGGTTTGTATGTCTCAGAGGAAATAGCTTATATTTTTATGTCAGGGCTTGCGCAAGAAATATCTTATAAAACTAATTCATCCATTATTAGCGATAGTGCTCAATTTACGAATTATGCGAATTCAAAAAGAGTGTTCAATCAAAGTCAGCAAAAGAAAATGAGTTTGGCTGAAAGTATCATTGAATTAAAATTACCTCAAAATATAGATGATATTGAGTTTCGAAAACTTATCGAATTTAGAAATGCAAATAAGAGTTTGATTGAAAACTTTAATCGTGAACTTCAAAAAATTGAAAATGGTGATATTAATACTATGAATAGTTATGGCTTTTTACAAAACTATAATGAAATTTATAGTGAACTGACTAATAAAATAGTTTTGTTGGGTATTTCAAGTGCATTAATATTCTCTTTTTCAGTATATAAGTTATTTCAAAATAATGATGCAATTACATTAGAAGATACAAAAGAAATATTGGGTGGAATTAGTGGATTATCAGGTATGTATTATTCGGTAAAAGATGTTTTGACGAATATAAAAGAAAAAAGAGCAACTGTAAAATATCTTGCAAATTTGCAGAAAATATAATGGAACTTGGTTATCTTAAAGATCATAAGTACATGAATATGGCTTACCTATGACCCCCATCACCGACACCATGGACGTATTCGCCGAGAAGTTCGAGAACATTGATCTCCACGGCAAAAAGATCACCAAAGCCGAATTCGATGACTGTACTTTCGTCTCCTGCGATTTCAGTGAAACCTTTTTCTCTTCCTGCAAATTTACCGAATGCCGTTTCGAAAACTGCAATCTGAGTCTGATGAAACTGACCAGTACCAAAATGAGCGATATCGAGTTTGTTTCGTGCAAGATGATCGGGATCGATTGGACGATGGCGGATTGGAAGAGTTTGCTGAATGCCGATCCGCTCCATTTTCGGGAATGTATCCTGAATGATAGTAATTTCTTCGGATTGACGTTAGAAGGTATGCTTATGCGGGAATGTCGAGCCAAAGAGGTTGATTTTCGCAACGCGACCCTCCAAAAAGCCGATTTTAGCGGAACGGATTTCAAGGGGGCACTGTTTGGCAATACTCACCTCGAAGGTGCCAACTTTACCGACACGAGTAACACGATGATCGATATACGCTCGAACCATCTCAAGGGAGCGCTCTTCAGCCGCTATGAGGCGCTGTTTTTACTTGAGACGATGGGGATCGTATTAGTAGATTGAATATATTATGACTGCACTAAAATAACTTTTTTAAAACTTACCTTTTTTCTCTTCATGAGAGTAAAATAATATTTTTTTATTGCTTGATTGTTTACGAATTGAGTATTTTTGTTCTAAAAATGAATAAGTATTCACCTTTTTTAAATAATTTTTATCTTTTAAATATTCGTTTAAGTTATCCAGTCGTAGAATACTGAATGATTGTTCATAAAAAATTGAGGAGGGGATTATGTCCGATAGAGTAGAAGCGGTTAAAAAACTGTTTACTTCGAAAAGTTCGCGTGTCGAAACGAACAAGGGTGATACGTATTATCAAGACTTGTTCGATAAATGTGAGGCGCGTTTGAATGAAATGCGTGCACAGACACCGGCAAACAAACTAGATTTTACCGATCTTTTAGAAGAGAATGGTATCGATCGACGTGAGTTTATGAAATGGGCTAGTGCTACAACAGCAATGTTGATGTTACCTCCTATGTTTACACCACTGGTTGCCGATGCGGCAGTGATGATGAATCGTGCGCCGGTTATTTGGCTTGAACTTCAAGACTGTGCCGGAAACTCTGAAGCGCTTTTACGTGCCGATGGGCCAAAAATCGATGAGATCGTTTTGGACATAATTTCCCTTGAATTTCATGAAACGCTTCAAGCCGCGTCAGGCCATCAGGCTGAGAAACAGCTCGATGAAGCGATGGAACATTTCAAAGGAAAATATCTCCTATTCGTTGAAGGTGCTATTCCGATGGGGATGGAGGGACAGTACGGAACAATCGGTGCAAAAGGTGAAACATTCCATGACCATTTATTGCGCTGTGCTGAAAATGCTGCTGCAGTTGTTGCGGTAGGAAGTTGTGCTACGTATGGCGGTATCCCTGCAGCGTCTCCGAATCCTACGGGTGCGGTTGGGGTTATGGATGTTGTCAAAAGCAAACCTATTATCAATATCCCTGCTTGTCCGGCAAATCCTGCCAATATGGTCGGGGTGATTTTGCATTACGTCTTGACGGGTCAAGTACCGGAACTTGATTCACTTCTCCGTCCTAAATTTGCATTCGGCTATCGTATCCACGATAACTGTGAACGCCGCGCACACTTCGATGCCGGTGAGTATGTTGAAGAGTGGGGCGATATTGGTGCCAAAAACAATTTCTGTCTCTACAAAATGGGTTGTAAAGGACCGATGACGTTTAACAACTGTTCGATTGTCCGTTACAATGATGGGGTAAACTGGCCTATCGGAGTCGGACGCGGTTGTATCGGATGTTCGGAACCCGATTTCTGGGATAAATACGCGTATGAGCGTCCGATGTCGGATGCAAAAATTAAAGCACCTACGGGTGGAGTTGAAAAAACCGTTGACGAATTTGGTTTGGGCATGTTGACCGCAGTCGGTATCGGTATCGCGATCCATGCAGCAGCCAGCGCAGTAGCCGGTAAACGAGAAAATTCAGGAGAGAGCCATGAGTAAGCATATTGTAGTTGACCCTATTACCCGTATTGAAGGACATTTGCGTATTGAAGCGGTCATTGATGATAATAACACGATTGTAGATGCGTACAGCGCTTCGACGATGTTCCGTGGTATTGAGACGATTTTACAAGGACGCGATCCTCGTGACTGCGGACTTTTAGCAATGCGTATTTGCGGTGTTTGTACCGGAACTCACTATCAACGCTCTATTGAAGCGGTAGAAGATGCGTTTAACATCACTATCCCTAAAAATGCTCGTCTGGTTCGTAACTTGATTCAAGGTGCGCTCTATGTGCATGACCATGTGGTTCATTTCTATCATTTGCATGCACTTGATTTCGTTGACGTTGTTTCCGCATTGTCAGCCGATCCGGTTAAAACAGCGGCAGAAGCACGCAAATGGGCAAGTGTTGCGGGTGAGTCCCCGTTTATCGACGGTGAGAGCGAATTTAAAGCGATTCAAGATCGTGTGGCAAAATTTGTCAAACAAGGGCGTCTCGGAATTTTCGGAAACGGTTACTGGGGCAATCCGCACTATAAATTGACTCCTGAACAAAATCTTATCGGTGTTGCCCACTACCTTCAAGCGTTGGATGTACAACGTGATTTGGCAAAAATGCAGGCGATTTTCGGCGGTAAGAATCCGCATCCGCAATCGATTGTTGTCGGTGGGGTAACGTGTGTTCAAGATATTCAAAATCCTGCGCGTATTGCATTGTTCAAATCATTGCTGCTCGAAGGGCGCAGATTTGTTAAACAAGCGTATTTGCCGGATGTTTACATGGCGGGAACCATGTATGCGGGTGAAGCAACCGATTCAAAAGCGACCTTTAGCGAACTAGTCGGGGGCAAAGGGGTCGGTGGAACCGGCGGTGGATTGCTTAACTATATGAGTTACGGTGACTTCCGTCTCGATGATACCGGTTTTTACAACTCTGCGCTCCTTTTCCCTAAAGGGGTTGTCATGGGTGGCGATATCTCTAAAGTCCTTCCTTTGGATGAAGCAAAAATCATGGAAGACGTGACCCACGCATGGTACAAAGGGGACAAACCTCTTCATCCGTATGAAGGGCAAACAATCCCTGAATACACCGGTTTGGACAAACGTGCAGACGGTATCGCGTATTTGAAAACCAAAGAGAAATACAGCTGGATTAAATCACCGATTTACAATGATGCTCGTGTCGAAGTAGGGCCGTTGGCACGTATGGTGATCGGGGTTGCGGCAAAAGATAAGCGTATTACCCAATACGTCACCAATTTCCTAACACGTGGAAATCTACCGGTTTCAGTACTCTTTAGTACCGTCGGACGTACGGCGGCACGTGCTATCGAAACCGAGTTGATGGCAGATGTAATGGTTGAGTGGGTTGACGAACTTGCAAAAAATGCAGCTTCAGGCGAACTCAAAACATGGACTGATTTTGATTTTGATGAAGTGAGTGTGAGTGCAAAAGGACGCGGTATGGCGGAAGCTCCGCGTGGAGCCCTCGGACACTGGGTAAGCGTCGAGGATGGAAAAGTTATTAATTATCAAGCGATTGTCCCTTCAACATGGAATGCGGCTCCGCGTGATTATAAAAATCGTATGGGGGCCTATGAAGCGAGTTTGATCGGAACGAAAGTAGCCAATCCTGAGCAACCGTTGGAAATTATCCGTACTATTCACAGTTTTGACCCTTGTATCGCATGTGCGGTTCACGTCGTCGATACCAAAGGTAAAGAGCTTGCTGTTTACAAAGTAGATACTTCTTGCAGTATCTAAGGAGAGAATCATGAAACAACAGGGGTATACACAAGTCAAACGTATGACTCCGATCATGCGGATCATGCATTGGGTAAATGTGATTTGTTTGGTTGGATCGATTGCTACAGGACTTTATATCGGACACCCGTATTATCAGACATTAATTGCTGATGGTGCCGTTGATAAATACGTCATGGCGTGGAATCGCTATGGCCATTTTATCATTGCGATCATTTTTGATGTGACATCGGTCGCTATCGCCTATCTTTACTTTTTCAGTCGTTTTGAAAAAGCGTATAAGAAGGTGATTCCAAATGCGAAAAATATTTTGGAATTCAAAAATGTTTTAATTAATTTAATAACCTTAAACCGTAAAAATGAGTTCAATTCAGCTCATGCGGACAGTTTCAATACGGTCTATTTTACGGTTTTCCATTTGCTGTTGATTTGGATGCTTCTCACGGGGCTTCAACTCTATGTGCATGGATTAGGATCAGGGACAAGTTCAATCGGTGCATGGTGGCCGTGGATATTGCATGCATCAACGGATTGGACATTGTACGTAACTGGCGGAAGCAAAATGGATGTTCGTATGTCACATCATTTGACCATGTGGTTGATCCTTTGCTGGGTAGTGTTTCATATCTACTATCAAGTTTGGAGAACGATTTTCTGGAAAGAGGCGGATATTGCTATCGTTATCGGCGGATCGAAGTTTGTTAAAGACAACTCTCCAAAAGCGTAACAGTCCCGTCTGTAAAGGCGATTTTTTTACTCATTCACCCTGAACAAGGTTCAGGGTGAATGAAGAGCGTAGGTCTTTTATAATTCTCCGGCGGGAGAGAGATACAAGCTCTACCATTTTGTTATTGAAGGTTCGTTATGGCATTCGCATTAGAGGTGATGACCTCTTTTTCTCAACCCACGATTAAAAATTATCTTATTTCACTTATCCGCTCTTTTGGTATCAAAGCCGTTGTCCACCAGCAGAAAACGAAAATCATCTGTGCTTTTGACAGTACCGATGAAAGGCTTCAGGAATGTTTGGAATCGATCGCGTCTAATCTGCCGGCATCGTGTTTTATGAGCAATTCGCAGCATTACGAAATGGAGGGAGAGCCGGAATCGATTCCCGATTTTGAGATGGAATATCCGGTTGCACTGGGATTATGCCCAAGCTGTCAAAAAGAGATGTTTGATCCATCCTCGAAACGGTATTACTACCCTTTTACGCAGTGCACCCATTGCGGCGGGCAATACGCGTTTTTTGAACACTATCCGTACGCACGTGAAAATACGTCACTGTCGTATATAAAACCGTGTCCCACGTGTGAAAATGAGGCAAAAAATTTAGGACGACGGGAAAAACAGGTACTGGGCTCTTGTCATGAATGCGGTATCCCCGTAAAATTGATTCACAAAGAGAAAGAGCGTTATGCAAACGATGCAGGGAGCTTTCGAACAATGTTTGAAGTTTCCGCCAAAGCACTGCGTGACGGCAAAACTCTCCTGATGAAAACAACGATGGGATATCGGTTGTTTCAGCGAGCAGATATGCTTCCGCAAGGCTCAGTATTGATGCTTGTCAATGCGGTGAAGATTACGGAGTATTGCTCCCTCATTAACGATGAATTTAACGCATTGCTCAGCATCGAACGTCCTATTTTACATGTGGCGCTTAAAGATGAAACCCTGCGCAGTACATTCGGAGCCTCAATCGATGTCAAATACCCCGATGAGGGATTTTCCATTCTTCTTGCGAAAGAGTTGAGCCTTTTAGGACTCAATTTTATTGCTTATGAAGCCTTGGAAACTCCTTGTGAAGCCGATTTTGTGATGGATTTTGATCTGGAACTCCATCATCAGAGCGATATGCGGTTGTTTATCAATAAAGATGTCAAATTCATCGCCTCCGGTGAACGGGTTTCGTTTCCCTCAAGGCTCCCTTATGGAACGGATACCCTTAGCATCGCCCACGGTCTGGTCGGTATCAAGGATGATAAAGGGGTATTGTTCGATCAAATGGGACGGTTTACATCTGCTTCAACGTTCAAGGTTAATCAGCTTGAAACGGAACCCCGTGAAGTTGAATCGAATAACTTTCACTCGATTTCTGCAGATGAAGCCTCTTTTATGTCGGTAATAGCGGAACACAATAAATTCGGAACCAAAGTGGTGGGGGCCTATTTCGAAGGGGAACCCTCTTTTTTGTATTACGACGGTAAAAAAGTGATTCGGGTCGTACCTCCGAAACATTTCAGCGGAATCGGAATTATCGAAGCGATGCGCGGGTTGCGAGAAGGTTCCGATCGACTCATCGCTAATGTCGAGAACAATCATCCTGAGTTGTTCAGTGTTTTGCGTGAGATCGAGGAGAAGGATGGTTCGTTGTTTGAAGCGACAGCGATGATCTTGGGACTGCAAGAACACAGTTATGCAGGTGTGATGAAAGAGGCACTGAAGTTTATCGGTAAGGGCGGTTTGCAGATCGATACCAAAGTCGAAGATAACCGTTTTAACCATGTCGCCTTTTTAGCAAGTATCATCAGTTACCGCCTTGCGGGTGTCGATTCAGTTTATCTGAGCTATTCTATCTTCGAATCTTTCGGAGATTATTTCAGTGAACTGTTGAATGAAATCAAGGGTAAAACGAAAGCAAACGATATCGTATTGTGCGGATCGTATTTCGCCGGACAATCCCTTTTTAGCCGATTACAGAGAAATCTGAAATCGTCTGCGGTGCTAATGAATATGAGTTATCCGATCGGGAAGGAAAATTGCGTTGTCGGTGGAGTCTTTTTATAAACTAATGGTACACACTTTCCGAGCAAAGCCCGCAAAGTGGCAGGGACAAATGTCCCTACAACCCCCTAAAGCACCCGTATCGCTCACGATACGGGAGAAGAACTGTGTATGATCAGTTGTAAAATTACGATCAAAGGGATAGTTCAGGGGGTTGGATTTCGCCCCTTTGTCTACCGTGAAGCGTGCCGTTACGGGATTAGAGGATTTGTCTGCAATACCCCTGAGGGGGTGGTGATCGAGGCACATGGCGAGCTGTGTGAGCCCTTTATCAACGCATTGCGAGAAAATCTTCCGGAGCGTGCTCGTATCGATTCTATGGTGATTGAGCCGTGCGACTTTTTGGAGTATAGCGATTTTGAGATTCGAGAGAGTACTCTGGGATTTGGCTCTATTGCTATCCCTCTGGATACGGCGCTTTGTCCTGCGTGTCAAGCAGAAATGGATAACCCAAGTGATCGCCGTTACCGATACCCGTTTATCAATTGCACCGATTGCGGTCCTCGGTATACCATTATCCAAACTCCCCCTTATGACCGTGTCCGTACCTCGATGAAACATTTTACGATGTGTCCTGACTGTGAGGCCGAATACACCGATCCCGCTTCCCGCCGCTACCATGCCGAACCCATTTCATGTCCACAGTGCGGCCCGGAATTGAAATTCCTTGATAATAAAGGAAATGAGATGGCGGGAGACCCAATCGATCTGGCCGTACAAATGCTCAAAGCGGGAAAAATCATCGCCCTGAAAGGGTTGGGGGGATTTCATCTGATGTGCGATGCCACCTCGGAGAGTGCCGTCAGCGAACTGCGACTGCGCAAACACCGTAAAGCTAAACCCCTCGCGGTAATGTTCGGCTCAATTGAACAGCTTGAAACATACGCTCAGATCAATGAAACAGAAAAAAGCTATATCACGGGAGCAATCAAGCCGATTGTGATCGCGGGTGCGGTGCAAGGGACAAATCTCTCAAAACAGATTGCCCCTTTGATTGACCGATTGGGGGTTTTTCTCCCGTATACGCCACTGCATCGTCTTATATTTGAGCAAATCGATTGCCCTCTTGTTGCGACGAGTGCCAACATCAGCGATGAACCGATTATGATCCGAAGCTCTGAAATTATTAACCGGATGAGTCATGTGGTGGACGGTATTCTCGATCATGACCGTACCATAATCAATGCTCTCGATGATGCGGTGATTCAATTTGCCGAGGGTCATGTCGTAATGTTACGGATGGGGCGGGGATTTGCTCCCCATACGTTCCCTTGTACCCACCCAATAGAGAAAGGGATTTTAGCCCTTGGTGCTCATCAAAAAAGTGCTATTGCTCTGGGGGTAAAAGAGAATATGGTACTTAGCGGACATATCGGCGATTTGGGAAGTGTTGAAGCCGATGGCTATTTTGAGCGGACGGTACAAACATTTAAACGGTTTTATGAAAGTGAGCCACAGCTTTTGGTCCACGATCTGCATCCGCAGTACGCCTCGAGCGTGTACGTACAGGAACAGAAAACAGAGCACTACGGAATTGGGCACCATTACGCTCATATTTTAGCGTGTATGGCGGAATACGCTTTAGAGGAAAAAGTGCTCGGTTTCGCGTATGACGGTACGGGATACGGAGAGGACGGAAGTCTTTGGGGAGGTGAGGTGATTGTTGCAGATGCTTACGCTTATGAGCGGATCGGACATTTAAAACCGTTTGCTCTGCTGGGAGGGGATAAGGCGATCAAAGAGCCGCGACGGATTGCGTTGTCTCTGTTGTTTGAGAGTTTCACTCTCGATGAGGTACTGACTCTCAAATCACCGACCGTTGAAGCATTCTTACCGCATGAAATCCGAACCCTTCACCATATGTGGGTTAAAAATATCAATGCTCCCCGCAGTTCATCGATGGGGCGGCTTTTTGATGCGGTAGCCTCGTTGGGGGGATTTATCCAGAATCTTGATTACGAGGGGCAGGGGGGGATGATGATGGAGTCGTTTGTGGATGATTCCATTATGGAACCATTCGCATTTGAGGTTCAAAACAGAGTGATCGATCTTTCTCCTATGGTTAAGGAGATCATAACACTCGGTGCGGAGAATCAAACGGTCGTTGCCAGCCGTTTTATCGCTACGGTAGAGGCGATAATGGGTTATTATGCTGATCACTATCCTGAATTGCCGATGGTTGTCGGTGGCGGTGTGTTTCAAAACCGAGTGTTGATGAGCCGATTGTACCGACGTTTCGGAAGAGGACGATTTTACGCTCAACAGCAAACGCCGATCAATGACGGATCGATTGCACTGGGACAGTTATACTATGCTTTGCATAATTCCCGTTCACCCTGAGCCTGGCGAAGGGTATGTTCATGGTTCGACAAAACAAGGGTACCGCTCGCGAAGCGATGTTTCCTTGAGCTCACCACGAACGAAAAAAACTTGATACAAAAGGTAATACATGAACGCTAAGATTGCACTAATCGGTTCGGGAAACGCATTTTTTATGGATGAAGGGATCGGGCTTTACGCGGGAAAATATCTCAAAGAGAATTTTACGTATGAGCCTGCATTGGATATCGTTGATGGCGGAACACTTGGATTTTTACTCATGCCGCTGCTTCAGGAGTATGAATACGTCATAATCGCTAACACCAGTTCCGATGACTCTAAGGCGATTGGGACGATTGAGGTGATGAGCGGCGATGAGCTTATCGCCAATCAGGGGATTAAAAAAACGGCGAACGAAGTAGAGATTACCGAGATGCTCCAAATCTGTTCGATGGCACATCACTGTGCACAAACCACGATGATCAGTATTGTTCCCGAAGATATTATCAGCGTCAGTGTCGATGTGACCCCCGCTTTGCGTGCACATTGGGAGAACTATATCGAGATGATTGTATCGGAACTCGCCAAATGTGGTATCACTGCGACCCTAAAAAGCGATGTGATGAGTTTGGATGAGATCATCGAGCAGTTTGCCAACCCGAGTATCGAACATGGTAAAGGTTTCTGAGGCTATGTCGATTGTCGTATTGGGTGTCGGAAATGTACTCGAAGAGGATGATGGTGTCGGTATTTACGCGTGCGCCTATCTGAATGCCAATTATACATTCACCCCTGAAATAGAGATCATCAACGGGGGGGTTGAGGGGATCAACCTGCTCAATCTCTTTTTGGAGAATGACCGCATCATTATCCTCGATACGATCAACCTCGATGATGAGGCGGGGAGTATCTATAATATCCCCTCTTACGAACTCAGCGGCTACGGCTTGAACAGCGGCGGAGCGCATGAAGTAGGGGTGATGCAGTGTTTGGATATGATCGAGCTGATGGGACATCCGTTACCGGAATCGAACGTTATCGGGATTATCCCCAAAAGCATCACGTTTGAGATGGGTTTGAGTACTGCGTTGAAAGATCGATTTGATGCATATATAAATACAGTTATTAACTATCTAAAAACTATTAATATCGATGCGGTACCTAAAGAGACGATGAAGAGCTTAATCGAGATTATCGAGGAGTTTAAATATCCGAGCCGTTAGAGAGGAGTTTTTTTATATCATTTTTTAAAGGCAGAAGCTTGTTATTGATAATATCCCAAATCTCATCCGCGTCAATACCGAAATAATCATGGGCGATAATATTTCTAAAATCTTTTATTTTTTGCCAAGGTATTTCTGAATGAGAGGTTTTGAAATTTTCATCCAAACGAGAAATGATTTCGCCTATTACGACGAATTGCATCATTGAAGCATCAAAACTTTTTTGATCATGATAGAATGTATCTGCATTGTCAAAATCTTGTGAGTACAACTTGATCTTTTCGATAGATTCGATAAGTGCATTCAGATTAAAAGTGATATTGTTAGACATACAGGGTATCTTTTAAAATTTGCTCTCTCGCATACGGTTTTAGATATTTTTCGCGAGCTATATCGACACTGCGATCAAATGAGAGAGAGAGAAATTGTTTCAAAGAATCTTTTAAATCGTGTATATTTTGCGTCCCTTCTTCAAGCTCTACCAATAGATCAACATCACTGTTTTCTCGTTGTTCATTACGGGCGAATGAGCCGAACAAACCGATTTTTGTGACATGATATTTTTCTAAGAGAAGTTTACGATTGTTGTGCAAAAAATTGACGATCTCATCTTGTGTGTTCATAAGGGTATTCTATCATACTTCTAATTAGGGCGAAAATAGAGATTGAAACGAGGGTTATTTCTCTATCTCTTTACAGTTTATCCATGTGCTAATATGATCACGATGAAAAGTATCTAAATCTTTGATAACCCCGACGGCTTTAGGATGAACATCATGAAACAAAATAATTCCTTTGCGATGTAAAAGCATGAGTGTGATTGTCCGGTCTTTCACCTGTTTGGTCGTTAGTTTTTGGTTCCAATCTTGAGAATCGATATTCCATAACATGACTCTATCTCCTAAATTTCCGAGCCTATCTACTAATGCTTGCTGTCGCTGACCGTAGGGCGGTCTAAACCACAAATATTTTTTTTGAGTTCCTTGGAGCTGATTTTCGGTAATTAGGCTACGTGTTTTATCGTACAGTTCAGACCAATTTTCGAGCTTTGGATGAGGTGTATGTACGTAGCCGTGAGAACCGACACACATACCATCGTAAAGTTGTTTAAGGTCATTAACTCCATGCGCTTTTAGCGCCCCTTCTAAATTTTCTCCCAATACAAAAAATATTCCGTTGATATTTAGTTTACGTAATTGGTCGGTTACAAGTGGTGTTTGCGAATATTTCGGACCATCATCAAAGGTTAGGAGAAATTGTCCATCCGCATACTCGAACCCTTGTATTTCTCTCTCATCAAGTGTGTGAATTTCGGAGGTAATCCGAGGAAACAAAGCCGCCAATCGAACTTGTTCATAAAGATAATAAGAGAAAAATGTTTGAGAGGCGTTATACCAAGGCACGAGAAATTGTTTCGGTTTGTATTGTGTGGATAGTGTTGATAACTCTTGCCAAGTATTAACATTTTGGCATAAATCTTTTTTGTCACTGCAACTTTTTTGAGCTTGTTTGAAGTTTTTAAGTAAATTATTTTGGGTAAACGATTGCCATTTTGTAACGGAGGCGGAATTGATGTTCTTGATGGAAGTAAATTCTTGGATAGATGATGTATCGGAAAGGTTGATACTATTGATTTGACGAATGTAGCTGATGATTTCATGCCGCGAAGCATCATCAAATGAATTTTTTGAATGAATGGGGTATGGCCAAAGCATTCTATCAAAAGTGGCTATTTTCTCTGGACCATAAGCATGGCTAACAACCGAAAAGAATAAAATAAATATTAAAAATTGCATATCTTTCCTTTATGATTGTGTATAATACAAAAAAACACGTAAAAGGGTTATTATGATTAAATTATTCGTAGTTGTATATTTTCTTATTTGTGTAAATATTTCGGCAGGTGAGATTCAATTGTTATCAGCTGTCAAGAAAGATACTCCCATTGCTAATGCAGAAGTAATTTTCCAAAAATCAGGGGAAACTTCTATTAAAACGTATTCTAATGCTCAGGGAAAAGTTTTTTATAACAGATTCAGCGGTATGGAGTCATCCGATACAATGATGTTGATCAAAAAGCCTGGTTTTTCTACATTAGTGGCTAAATGTCCATGTGATGGTTTAACATACGCATTAAGTCCGAATATGCAAAACTTGGATGGGCTTCGTGTAGTTTTGACATGGGGGCAATATCCGGCTGATTTGGATTCACATTTGTCCTATCCGGGAAATCACATCTTTTTTGGATCTCAAGTAGGTGTTCAAGCAAATCTTGATGTAGATGATACAGACAGTTTTGGTCCTGAAACGATTACAGTTGATCAGAAACAAGTCGGTAAAAAATATATTTATGCTGTCCACAATTATTCAGATAACTCTAACCCAAATTCGAGTGGATTGAGTAACTCAGGCGCTACTGTTAATGTTTATATTGGTCAAACATTGGTTCGTACCTATCGTGCAATGCCGCATAAGGTTGGAAATATTTGGATTGTCTTTGGAATCAATGAAAATGGAGTGTTCCAAGATATTAACAGCTATATCGGGACATCAAATAATTCAGAGGGTGTTAAAAATATATTGGGTGGAATGGTTAATATGGGAGACTTTCATGTCTCAAATAGTATTTCCAGTGTAGATTTATCTCAATCTGAAGCGTTAAATTTACAAGGTGAACAACAATATCATAAAGGTAATTTAGAAGATTCAATGTATTTATTTCAAGATGCGATCAATGTATCCCCTAATTATGCTCAAGCGTACAGTAATTTGGGGTTGACTTATCAAAAATTAGGACGAGAAGCAGAATCATTATGGGCAAATCGAAAAGCAATTGAATTGGCTAGTGGAAGTAGCAAAAATACGGTACAGGCAAGTTCATACTACAACATTGCCAAAATTTATGAAAGCCGATCTCAATGGCGAGACGCATTGAAGAATTATCAATATGCACTCGCCAAAAAAGAGCATAATGCTTATCGTCAAGGGATCGCTCGAATGCAGGCAAAATTACGATAATTATTTAGGCATACGAAAATAGAGTTGTTCTAAAATCATTGAGCGTTCTGAGATCGGCGTATTGAACTTAAATTCCGCCTCTTTGAGATAGTAAGGGAAGTGCTCGTTACTTACCCCTTTAAAACCGGTAATAAACTGTTCAAAATAGTGCCAAAACTTCTCAATAACATTGTCATGTTCGGATATTTTTATGATTTTGCTGGTTCGCATGAATTTGGAAAACTCTTTATAATAGAGCCCTTCGAGATTATCTGCTAAAAACTGTTGTTTGAATATCCCCAGCGAGGGCATGAGAAGGGTGTAAACCCTCTTTCCGTAACCGAATGTCAGAAAATTATGGGAATCGAAAATAGCGGTTTTGTCACGCCGCTTGGATTTCTCAATATAGAGGTACTCTTCGTATTGTGTCTCTTCATTTCGATGAAGATGGTACTCGGTTTCGCAGTATTCAGCACTTAGGTGTCGAAATTTTTGATAATAATTCAAAACGGTAGCGTAACTCAGATTCAGAGATATCGATGCCGAGAGGGCATTTTCTTCTTCGCAGAATAATTTAATCAGATGTTTTATTTGATTGACGCGTGTCGGGCTGTATTTTTTTTTGCATTTAGAGCATTTAACCATTCCATCGGCGAGATGATAGAGTGTGTGATTACAATGGATACAGTGACGAAATTCTTTCATGAGGGATATTGTAGCGCAACAACATCAGTGAAGAAAGTATCCTCCGTTAATATTGTTATTATTGGATTAAATTATTTTTTTACTCTATATGATAAACTTTGTGTATTAGCTAAATAGAGGGGTTTTTTTATGAAGAGCAAAATTATAAGTGCATTCGTGTGTATGTCATTGGGGGCAGGGACTGCCGTATCTGCAATGGGAGATGAACATCATAATCACGCTTCCGCATCAACGGTGAGTGAACAAACGATTCATGCGAGCGGGACAATAAAGCAGATTTCCCAAAATCATGAAACTCTCCGTATCTTTCACGATCCGATTCCAGAACTGAAATGGCCTTCGATGAACATGCAATTCGAGGTTGTCAATCCTGAACTGACCCATTCAGTAGAAGTGGGTGATCGTGTGAATTTTGAGTTTGTTCAAAAAGAGGGGAAATATATTATTGTAAAGATGGCTAAATGAACCGTATTATCCTTTTTGTCATGATTGGAATAATGGGTTATGCCGCCGAGGTCACGGTGTCGACACCTTCCTCTGCGGATGCATTGAGCGGTAAAAGTGTTTATACCCCTCCCTCTGCTTCGATTGACGTAGTCGAAGAGGGGTGCGTTCAAAAAGAGGATCAGAATGCGACAGGGCATGGAGGTGCGAAATGGTAGGCAAAACACTCACAGCATCGATAGCGGCATTGGTCTTTATTTCGGGATGTTCTACCATTTCCCAAAAAGAAGCGTTCGAGTCGGTGAATCAGCTCACAAGTGAGCAGGGGGGCAAAAATCTTCAATGGATCAAAACACCTCAAGAAGCAGCAAGTGTCGATGAGAGTGTAAAAGCACTTCTTTCAAAGCCGTTGACACAGGAAAATGCGGTTCGTATCATGCTGATTAATAACCGCGCATTACAGCAAACCTACGAAAATATCGGTATCGCTCAGAGCGAGTTGGTGGAAGCAGGGCTTATGCGCAATCCTCTTTTGGGCTACAGTATCGGACGCAGTAACGGGGTAACTACCTCGACTCTGAGTGTAGAGGTAGCCTTTTTAGACCTTCTTTGGATCCCTCTGCGGCGTGAACTAGGACACTTAGCCCTCGAAGAGACTACTCTCAGTGTCGGAGACACCGTGTTGCGCAGTGCTAGAGATGCAAAGAAGAGCTACATTGATGCCCGTTTAGCTGAAGAAAAAGGTGCGCTCAATCGTTCGATTCTCAAATCCCATGAAGCTTCACTCCAGCTTGCGGTTCGTCAATATACGGCAGGTAATCTTTCCAAACGGGATATGCTCAAAGTTCAAGAGAGCTATGAGCGTGAGCGTATCGAATCGATCAAGCTCGCTCGTGACAATGCGGCAGCACGCGAAGCCTTAAATAAGATTCTCGGGCTTTATGGTTCGCAAACCCATTATACATTGAGTACAGAACCACTAACGCGTATGGAGCCTGCCGTTTCAGAATCGGGATTGGAAAAACGTGCCATCGTCAATCGTCTCGATATGCGCAGTGCGATAAAATCGGTCGATTATGCCGCACTGCAGGCGGGATACAGTGAAAATACACGCCTCCTCGATGAGCTGGAACTCTCCGTAGAGAGTGAAAAAACAACGGGTGAAAAACGGTTTAATACCTTTGGAATAAAACTTCCCATCCCGCTTTTTGATTTTGGACAAGCTCGGGTGAGTAAGACGCAGGCGGTCTACAATCAAAATGTCCATCGCCTGTATGAAACAGCCGTTAATATCCGCTCAGAAGTGCGTGAGGGGTATGCACACCTTCGATATACATTTGATATAGCGCGCTCATACGATGAGGTGGTTGTGAAGAATAATCAGCAGATTTTAGAAGAGACACAGCTTTTCTATAACGGTATGCTGGACGGTATTTACGAGCTGCTCGAAGATCAACGGCGCTTAGGTGAGGTAAAAATGGAAGCGCTCGATGCGTTGGGAGATTACCAAAAAGCACAAGCCGATTTGGAATATACGATAGGGGGAAAACTCTAATGGGACACGATAGACGCGATTTTTTGGGTTTGGGTGCGGCATTGATCGCCACTGCGGCACTCGGTTCAAAAGCCGAAGCTTCCGAACATGATCATGCCGGACATGAAAGCAAAAAGCGCCAACTCACGCTCGTTAAAAATCCTAAACGGGTTCTTTCACCTGCTACCCTCATTACCCCTCAAGAGGGGAAAAATTACAATCCGGTGGTAACACTCAACGGCTGGAGTCTCCCTTATGAAATGAAAGAGGGGATCAAAGAGTTTCGTATTATCGTTGAACCTGTCGTCCGCGAGTTTGCTCCGGGGATGGTAGTGAACTGCTGGGGCTACAACGGTACCTCTCCTGGACCTACGATTGAAGCAGTTGAGGGGGATCGCGTACGGCTGATCGTGACGAACAAGCTTCCCGAACATACCACGATCCATTGGCACGGTCTTATACTCCCTAACGGGATGGACGGGGTTGGGGGATTGACGCAGGTACAGATCGCACCGGGCGAGACCTATGTGTATGAATTTACCCTTCGTCAAAGCGGGACGTTTATGTATCACCCGCACGCCGATGAGATGGTGCAGATGGCGATGGGGTGCATGGGGATGTTTATCGTTCACCCAAAAGCGCCGAAAGCGCATAAAGTAGATCGGGATTTTTGTTTTCTCCTTGCCAGCTACGATGTGGCACCGGGGACCTATACTCCGAATCCATCGACCATGACCGAGTTTAATATCTGGAGTTTTAACAGCCGTGTCTTTCCGGGGATCGATTCAATGAATGTGCGGGTGGGAGATCGTGTACGTATCCGTGTGGGGAATCTGACAATGACGAACCATCCGATTCATATGCATGGACATCCGTTTGAAGTGACGTGCACCGATGGAGGGTGGGTTCCCAAAAGTGCTCGGTGGCCTGAAGTCACCATCGATATCGGTGTCGGGCAAGTGAGAGCTTTTGAATTTGTTGCCACCGAAGAGGGGGACTGGTCGTTGCATTGCCATAAGTCGCATCATACGATGGGACCGATGGGGCACAGCGTTCCTAATATGATCGGAGTCAAGCAAGATGATCTCACCGAAAAAATCAGTGACTTAATGCCCGATTACATGTACATGCCGATGGGTAAAAACGGGATGGCAGAGATGCAGGATATGGTTGAGATGGGGATGAAAATTCCGGAGAATACGTTGCCGATGATGACCGGCAAAGGGCCGTTTGGTCCCATCGAGATGGGGGGGATGTTTACCCTCGTGAAAGTACGTAAAAATCAGCCCAAAGGTGATTACTCTGATCCGGGCTGGTATGAGCATCCCAACGGAACCGTTGCAAAAAAAATGAACTAGGAGTTTAAAATGAAATATTTTAAACATATGACAATGATTTTGTTTTCCGTCGGGGTGATCGTTCCCTCTTCAGTTTTTGCTCATGGGGGTAATACTGAAATAAAACATAAAGAAATGGATTCAAATCAGACATTACACGCCTATAAAATTATTAATAACGAATACGTTAAAAGCATAAAACCTATTTTTGAAAAAAAATGTTTTGATTGCCATGGAAATATAACAAAATTTCCTTGGTATTATAAGGTTCCCGGTGTTAAACAGATGGTTGATTATGATATCAAAGAAGGCAAAAAGCATCTAGATATGAGTAAAGACTTTCCCTTTATTTCGCATGTAACACCGTTAAAAGATTTAGAAGGTATTAAAGAAGTGAGCATTGAAGGTGATATGCCGCCACTTCGTTATGTTCTCGGACATTGGGATTCCCGTTTAACTGAAAGGGAGAAACAAAGCATTCTTTCCTGGAGCAAAGCGTCCATACTAATGCTAAAAGGAGTCCCTCATAAATGAGCCTATTTATGAGATAACCCGATGCCTGCCAGTCAATTTGACGTTTTTTTCAATGAGCGAAAAAATATGCTATAGTATTTGAAAATATTTAGTATTAGAGAAACAGTGTACTGCGAGATTGATTAAAGAGGAAAGGAAAGAAAAATGACAAAGCGTACATTTTTTTTTCGTCGTGTTTTAGCTGGATTTTTTGTAGGAGTCAGTGTCCCCTTTTTAGTCTCTCCGGTGCAGGGTGCCCAAACACCTGAACTGCTCGCACAAAACGATTTATTGCAAATGTCGATCGAAGATCTGACCAACCTTGAAGTGACGACAGCCTCGAAATTTTCTCAGAAAATGGCTGAAGCCCCCGCTTCCGTAACGGTGATCACAGAGGATGAGATCAAGATATACGGCTATCGGAATTTAGCGGATATTCTCTCGGGGGTACGAGGACTCTACACAACGAACGATCGTAACTACGAGTATGTCGGAGTTCGGGGGTTCAACCGTCCCGGCGATTACAACAGCCGAATATTACTGCTGGTAGACGGCACCCGCATTAACGATGCCGATTACGATACGGCGTCGATCGGGCAGGAGTTTTTTCTCGATATCGCTTTGATCAAGAGGATCGAGATTATCCGTGGACCGGGCTCATCCATATATGGCAGTAACGCTTTTTTCGGTGTGATCAATATCATTACGAAAAGCGGCAGCGATTATAAAGGGGGCGAGCTCTCAGCCAGCATAGGGAGTTTCGGGACGACAGGCGCTCGGGGTACCTATGCTCAGGTATTGCAAAACGGCACCGATGTACTTCTTTCGGCGAGCTACGACGAGAGTCGGGGGCAGAACTTCTTTTTCCCGGAATTTAATGATCCCTCCACCAACAACGGGATGGCTCAAGATCTTGACAGCGATCGGGCGAAGCGTTTTTACGGAAAAGTCTCTTTTGGGGAACTGACGATGAGCGCAGGTTATTCCGAGCGGGTCAAAAAAGTTCCGACCGCATCGTTTGAGAGTATTTTCAACGATCCGCGTACGCAGACGACCGATTCGGAAGGTATCGTAAGTCTAGCGTATACAAAAGCCCTCAGTGACAAACTGGAACTCTCCGGAAAAGTTTTTGCCGGAGGATACTATTACAAAGGGACATTCCCGTACGATCAGCCTCCTGTTACGATTAATCAGGACGATGCATTCTCCGAATGGGCGGGGGCAGAAGCCAAGGCGCTGCTCCGTTTGGAAGGACACACCATTATCGTGGGGGGAGAGTATCAAAAAAATCTTCACCAAAACATGAAAAACTACGATGAAGATCCGGCAGCGCTCTATAACGATCTTAAAATGAGCAGCGACCGAAAAGCGCTCTATTTTCAAGATGAGATCACCCTCTCTGAGCGGTTGATACTCAATGCAGGTATACGCTATGATGCATTTTCGACCGTGGGAGAGACGACAAATCCTCGTTTAGCCCTCATCTATGCACTGCAACCGGAAACAGTGCTGAAACTCCTCTACGGAAGTGCCTTTCGCGCCCCAAACACCTATGAAATGTACTCCAGCGGTTTTTCTACTAAGGCAAATCATGCTCTTCAGCCGGAGGAGATTAAAACCTATGAAGCGATCATCGAACATCATCCTCAGAACAATCTGCGACTCTCTGCTTCTCTCTATCGCAACGATATCAACAATCTGATCAATCAGGTTATTGACCCGTCGGACGGGTTTAGCGTTTTTCAAAATATCGGGCAAGTACAGACTATCGGAGCGGAGGTAGAGGCGGAGAAAGTCTGGAGCAATCAAAACCGGCTGCGTGTCAGCTATACTTGGCAAAAAACGATCGATCAAATAACAAATCAGGAGCTGGAAAACTCCCCTCGTAATCTGGCCGCGCTTCAGTATGCGATTCCTCTGTTTGATGAAGCACTTCAGAGCGGCATACGGTTGCAGTATGTCGGCAGTCGCAAAACGCTCGGAGGTTCAAGGGTGGGAGGCTATACCCTTGCTCATGCGAATTTTTTAACCCATGAGCTGGCAAAAGGGACAGAATTTGCAGTCGGAGTTTACAACCTTTTCGACCATCGTTATGCCGATCCTGGCCGTCCTGAACACCAAGAAGATACCATTACTCAAGACGGGCGGAGCGTCAGAGTAAAATTGACATACCGATTTTAAGGATGCAGTTGATCTATCGAGTCTTTTTTCTTTTTACGTGGCTTCTCGCCGTTTCGGGTTATTTACAAGCATCGGTGTATGAGGAAAACCAAGTCAAGGCTGCGTTTCTTTACAATTTTCCTAAATTTATCGAGTTGCCAGGAGAGAATACTTTGACACTGTGTATCGTTGGTGAGGATTCGTTCGGTGATGCGATGGCCGCACTGAATGGGCAAGTAACAGCCGGTAAGCGGCTTGTGGTTAAGCGTGTCAATTCTGTTAATGAAATCCCTTCCTGTCAGATCCTTTATCTCTCTTCCCTCGAGAAAAACAAACTTGAACCCATTATGCGATACGCTAGAAACAAACCGATTCTTACCGTCGGCGATACGTCGGAATATTCGAATCAAGGGGTAATCATCAATTTTTATTTAGAGAACAATCGAGTCAAAATCGAGATCAATATGGATGCGGCAGAGCAGTCCAAACTCAAAATCAGTTCCAAACTTCTTAAAATCGCAAGGATCATTCGTAATGGGCAATAAACGGCAGGGATTTCTTCTGAAATATTCCATTAAAACTAAGCTGATTTTGATCGGCGTGGTGATTTCAGTCTTTGGGCTCATTGTTCTTGGCCTCACAATGGCGATTATGGAAGTGAGTATCGAAAAACAGAAGATACTCAAAGAACTTAATATTCAAGCGAAAATTATCGGAGACAATTCCACTGCTTCGTTGATATTCAACGATCCGAAAAGTGCCGGAGAGACCCTCTCCGCACTCAAAGCCAATCAAAATATCGATTACTGCGAATTGTACACGAAGGAGGGGGTAGCGTTTGCCACCTACAAATATCGTGATCGACACAACCATCCGCTCATCCCTTTTTCAAAAATTGAGTCCAATCATTTCGGACTCAATCATGTCTCTGTGTATCAGGAAATTATTCTCGACGGCGATGTGGTGGGAGGGATTTACATCCAGTCCAATCTTGATGAAATGTACAGCAATCTCTCGTATTACGCCCTCTTTTTGCTTATAGGGCTTTTAATTGCCCTTTTTCTATCGTATGTTCTATCCAAAAAACTGCAAAAAAAGATTACCGAACCGATCATTCAAATGGTCGAAATGATGCAAATGGTCTCGGAAGAAAAAAACTATGCCATCCGTACCCCTGTCATCAGCAATGACGAGCTAGGGTTGCTGGCAGAAGGATTCAATGAGATGCTTTCTCAAATCCAGATGAGGGATAGCACTCTTGAAGAGCATCGGCAAAATCTGCAGATACTGGTCGATCAACGGACCGGCGAACTCCATAAAATAACCGATAGACTCGTTTTGCATTTTCAGCAGCTCCCTTTTGCCGTTATCGAATGGGATATGGATTTCAGGGTCATCGATTGGAACCCGGCGGCTGAAAAAATATTCGGCTTTACCAAGGAAGAGGCGATGGGAAAACGGGGTGACGAGCTACTTCTCCCTGCCTCCAGTAAAACATTAAAAATATGGTCTGCCCTCTTAAGCGGTAATGGTGGAGAATACAGTTTAAATAAGAATCGGACGAAAGAGGGGAAAATAATTTTATGTGAATGGCACAATACTCGGCTGATTGATGAAAACAATCAAATTGTCGGTATTGCCTCCGTTGCGGAAGATGTCACGGAAAAAAAACAATTTGAACAAAAAATTGAATATTTGGCGTATTACGATGAATTAACCGGATTACCTAACCGTGCACTGTTTAAAAATCACTTGGAGACGGAATGCCATAGGGCAGATAGAAACCACAATATTGTCGGTATTGTTTTTATGGATCTTGATTTCTTTAAAACCGTGAACGATACGTTGGGACACGGTGTGGGTGATATTCTTTTGCAAGCTGTTGCATCCCGGCTAAAAAATAGTTTTAGAAAAAGTGATACGGTATCGCGTTTTGGGGGGGATGAGTTTGCCGTCCTTATTCCTGATTTACATATGGAAGAAGAGATTGAGACTATTCTTCAAAATGTTTATGATCAATTTACTGCCCCTTTTGTGATATTGGAACATATACTCTATGTTAGTTTGAGTATCGGATACAGTTTTTACCCTTTGGATGAAACCGATTCCGAAATGCTTTTACGCAATGCCGATGCAGCTATGTATTATGCCAAAGAATCAGGACGGAATAAATACTCTCGCTATCAGAATGAAATGACCGCCTATATTCACGATGAATTGAAGATTCAAAATGAGCTCATCAGTGCACTTCAAAACGGAGAATTTCTCCTTTATTATCAGCCTCAAATGAATATCGGCAATAGTATCGTAACGGGCGCGGAAGCTTTGATACGATGGAATCATCCAGAACGTGGGATCGTATCTCCGGGTGACTTTATATCTATAGCCGAAAAAACAGGGCTGATCGTCCCTATCGGAGAATGGGTATTGCGTACCGCATGCCAACAACTTAAAAATTGGAATGACCAAGGAATAGAGACCTTCACTATGGCCATTAATCTCTCTTCACGCCAATTTAAAGAGGAAAATTTTTTCAACAAAACCATTGATATTTTGAATGAAATAGGGGTAGATCCGAAAGATATTGAGCTTGAACTGACGGAAAGTATCCTAATTGATGATACGTCTAAAATTTTTAATATTCTGAGCGCATTTAAAACGTTCGGAATCCAGTTCTCTCTTGATGATTTCGGGACAGGTTATTCATCCCTGAGCTATTTAAAACATTTCCCCATCTCCAAACTGAAAATCGATCAGTCATTTGTCAAAAATGTTATGACCGATGGAAATGATTCTACTCTGGTAAAAGCGATTATAGCAATGGGGAAGGCACTAAATCTTACAACGATTGCTGAGGGAGTTGAATTAGCAGAACAGCTGGAATTTTTACGTCAAGAAGGGTGTGATGAAATACAAGGGTATTTCTTGGGTAAACCGATGCCTGCAAGCCAATTTGAAGTTTTTTTCAATGAGCGAAAAAGAGGTGAGTCCTGAAATTTAATAAGAAAATCATTTTTTTAGGTTTGTTTTACCATAAAATCTTATAATCACTTATTCTGAATGATTATTCATAAATAGGGGCTTGAAAATGGAAATCGGTTTAATGATCATTTTTTGGTACGGTATCTTGCACGCTTTTGGGCCGGATCATCTGAGCGCTATTACCGATTTTTCGATCGGTAAAGAGACGAAAAAGACATTTTTGATCGTAGGGGCTTTTGCGATTGGGCATGGGATCATGCTCTTTATCTTTGCAAAAATCCTGCAATATTACACATTGCCTGAAGCGGTTCTAGCCTATGGGGATGTGATTGCGTCGAGTGTGATTCTCTCCATCGGACTCTATTTACTGTATTTGGTCTATGCGAATAGAATCCATTTGAAAACGCATACTCATGAGCATAAAAAACACGTACACATTTGGTTCGGAAATGAACACCAACACGAATCTTCCACGACTGCATCCGCATTTGGGGTGGGTGTTTTGATGGGGATCGGCGGGGTGCGTGGTATGTTGGTCACTCTCGGAGTTTTGCAGGGACAAGCGGTTGACTTTAGCATGGTTTTAGCCTTTATCGCCGGAGTTATGGTGGTCTTCTTTAGCTTCGGTTTGGTCATTTCTTGGATTAATCGAGAGATTTTGACGAATATTCAAAATGTACGACGTGTTTTTGCTACGGTTGGTGTCATTTCCGTCTTAGTCGGCGGGAATATGTTATTAGCGTAACTTCGATTCCGTTCGCCCTGAGCCTGTCGAAGGGTGTGTCCATGGTTCGACATACCCTATAGGGCACGTGAGCTCACCACGAACGGAAAATATAAACTAAACAATAAGGATTTTAATTATGTGCAAAGACTGCGGCTGTTCTATTACGGATCACGATCACCATCATGATCACCACGACCACGACACTCATCATCACCATGATCATGGAGACCATGACCATCACTCTCATGATCATCATGCGGCGCATGAAACATTGCACCATAATCCGCAGTTGAACGATTCTAAAACCATCGCGGTGATCAAAAAGATTTTGGACAAGAACGATCAAGAAGCGCACCATAATCGCGAACATTTCAATGAGCACGGGGTATTAGCGATTAACCTTATGAGCTCACCGGGAAGCGGAAAAACAACCCTTTTGGAAAAAATGGGTGCGTTGGCTCCGTTTAAATTCGGTGTCATCGAAGGGGATTTGGAGACGTCGCGTGATGCGGATCGTCTCAAAGCGGTTGGAATCGATGCCGTACAGATTCAGACGGGGAGTGCGTGTCATCTGGATGCGTTTATGGTTCATAAGGGGCTACATGATCTGCCGTTAGCTCCTTTGGATGTCTGTTTTATCGAAAATGTCGGGAACCTCGTCTGTCCGGCAAGCTACGATGTCGGATCGCATTTGAACATTGTCCTTGTCTCTATTCCTGAGGGGGAAGACAAGATCGCCAAATATCCGGTGATGTTTCGCACCGCCGATTTGATTCTTATCACCAAAACCGATCTCCTCCCCTATTTTCAATACGACATTGAGCGTGAAAAATCCGAAGCGCGTAAGATCAAACCGAATGTCGATATTTTAGAGGTGAACATCAACGATGAGGCATCGATTAAAAGAGTGATTGAATGGATTGAATTTAAACGAAAGATGAGAGCGTAATTATGTGTTTATCGATTCCCTCAAAAGTGGTCAGCATTGACACGGAACTTAACATTGCAACCGTCGATACGATGGGAGTTCAGCGGACAGCAGGATTGGATTTGATGGAAGAGGGCACAGTTGCAATCGGCGATTATGTACTGTTGCATATCGGATTTATCATGAACAAGATCGATGAAGAAGATGCTCTCGAATCTTTGAGAGTCTATCAAGAGATACTAGAGGCACTCGATGAAGAAGAACGTAGGGCGTTGGTGCTGGAAGATGACAATTGTATCAACCGAGAAGCCCCATGAGTTCATTGGAACTCAAAGACCTCTATGATGGCTTTCGCAATCCCGAGGTAATCAAAAGCTTTCAAAAGCTGATTGCTGTCGAGGCAAAGAAGCTTGAACGAACCGTTAATATTATGGAGGTATGCGGCGGTCATACCCACACGATTATGAAATACGGTTTGACTCAGCTGTTACCGGAAAACATCAACTTTATCCACGGCCCGGGATGTCCGGTATGCATCATGCCCAAAGAGCGGATCGATCATGCTTATACGTTAGCGATGCAAGAGGATGTGATTTTACTGACATTGGGAGACATGATCAAAGTTCCGGGAAGCCACGGTTCGCTCCAAAATGCCCGTGCCAAAGGTGCCGATGTCCGTTACGTTTATTCGCCGATGGATGCGCTGAAAGTAGCGGAGGAGAATCCAACCAAAAAGATCATCTTCTTTGCGATCGGTTTTGAGACGACGACCCCGATGAGTGCCGCATTACTCGATGTGGTCATCAAACGCGGTATCAAAAACATCTTTTTTCATATCAACCATGTCACCGTACCTGAGGTGATGAAAGAGTTGATTGATAGCCGAGACGAGCACGTCAACAGCTACGATCACCGCATCGATGCGTTTATCGGACCCTCCCATGTGAGCGTGATCAGCGGATCGAAGATTTATGCGGTTTTCCCCGAACATTACCGTATCCCCGTCGTTGTGGCAGGATTTGAGCCGGTTGATGTGATGGAAGCGATTTATATGATGATCAAACAGTTTAACGAGGGACGTAGCGAGCTGGAGATCCAGTACAAACGGCTTGTCACCCATGAGGGGAACCTCAAAGCGCAATCGCTGATCGAAAAGTATTTTGAGAAAGTGGATCTGTTCAAATGGCGGGGGATGGGAAATGTCCCCAATAGCGGTTTAAAACTGCGTGATGCCTTTGCGGCGTACGATGCCGAGGTGCTTTACAAAGAGGTACTTCCCTACGATGAGATCGACGATCACAAACTTTGTATCTGCGGTGATATTCTGCGCGGATTTGCCAAACCGCAAGATTGCAGTGTATTCGGAACGGCATGTAAGCCGAGTTCTCCTCTGGGGAGCTGTATGGTGAGTTCAGAGGGGGCATGTGCCGCCTATTACAAATACGGGAATCTATTATGACAAAAAATATTGTACTCGCCCAAGGCAACGGCGGGGAAGAAAACGCTGAACTGATCTCCAAAATATTTTACAAACATTTTAAAAACGAGATTCTGGCAAAAAGCGAAGATGCGGCGATTATCGACGGAGGGCGTTTAGCGTTTACGACGGACAGTTTTACCGTCAGCCCTATCTTTTTTGACGGCGGTGATATCGGGAAACTGAGCATTTGCGGTACGTGTAACGACCTCGCAATGATGGGGGCGAAACCGACCTATATGACGTGCGCGGTGATTGTCGAAGAGGGGTTTTCGGTTGAAGAGCTGGAGAAGATCGTCCGCTCGATGAAAAAAGAGTTAGAGATTAACGGTGCCATGATCGTTTGCGGGGATACCAAAGTGGTTCCGCGCGGAAGTGTCGATAAGATTTTTATCAATACGACGGGTGTGGGCGTTGTCCAAAAAAGCGGGATATCTTCGAACAGCGTGAGCGAAGAGGATGTGATCATCGTCTCCAACGAGATCGGCAAACACGGCGCGACGATTTTTGCCAACCGCGAAGGGATGGAGTTCAGCAGCAATCTTCAAAGCGATTGTACGTCGTTATGGCCGTTGGTCGAAAAACTCCTCTCGGAGGGGATAGCGATTACGGCGATGCGCGATGCGACGCGCGGCGGTGTTGCGGCGGTGTTGAACGAATGGGCGAAGCAGTCCAAAGTGTGTATCGAAGTGAACGAAGAAGCCATTCCGGTAAGCGATGACGTACGGGGAATCTGCGAGATTTTGGGATTCGAGGCGTACAATCTGGCGAATGAGGGGACGTTTGTTCTCGCCGTTAAACGCTCCGATGCTGAGCGTGCGGTGGACGTGTTAAAAACATTCGAAGAGGGTGTAAAGGCGAGCATCATCGCCTCGGTAACCCATCAGTATGACGGACGGGTTCTCCTTCTTAGTCCGTGGGGATCGAAACGGTTCATGGATTTGCCTACGGGTGAGTTATTGCCTCGAATATGTTAACTGAGGCGAGTTTTGCGTATTTTATTGGTGGTCAGTGCTTTTAATTCCCTCTCTCAACGGCTCTTTTGCCATCTTAGAGATCGCGGAGAGAATGTGGGAGTTGCTTTTGCAATTAACGATGCGCAGCTCATTGCGGAAGTGGAAACCTTTTCTCCCGATATTATCATCGCGCCGTTTTTAAAGAAGAGAATTCCCGAAACGATCTGGAGTGCGATACCGACCTTTATCGTCCATCCGGGGATTGCCGGAGATCGGGGCGCCCATGCACTCGATTGGGCCATTTTAAACCGATCATCGGAATGGGGTGTCACGATTCTGCGCGCCAACGGTGAGTACGATGCAGGAGATATCTACGCACACGGGACATTCACCATGCCGCAGGGGAGTAAAGCATCTATTTATCGCAACGAAACGACGACTCTCGCTATAGAGTTGGTGGATGAACTGTTAGACGTGCTGAATGAGCCGACGTTTATTCCGTTGGCTCAACACGAAAATACTTTAAGCGGTTCGGCGCACAGAGCGATGACGCAGAGTGATCGTCGGATCGACTGGGAGAACGACACTACCGAGAGTATCATTACTAAGATTCGATCCGCCGACAGCCATCCGGGTGTTCTGGATACTATTTTAGGGGTAGAGTGTACCCTCTACGGTGCTCATCGCGAGGGGAGGCTTCGCGGCGGGATCAAAGAGATTCTCGCCAAGCGTGAGGGGGCGATTTGTCTGGGGACGAAAGATGGAGCGATTTGGATTACCCATCTTAAAGAGCGTCATCTTCCGAGCATCAAACTCCCCGCAACCTATGTGCTTAAAGATCGGCTCAAAGGGGTGATGGAAGATCGATTGCCGTTGTTCGTCGATCCCTCTTTAGAGACGTTCAAAGAGATCACCTATCTTGAGCGTGATGAGGTAGGGTATCTCGGATTTGATTTTCATAACGGTGCGATGGGTGCGCATCAGTGTGTCCGGTTGAAATACGCGCTCGATCATCTCAAACAATCGGGGATCAAAGTGCTGGTATTGATGGGGGGAGAAGAGTTTTTCTCCAACGGCATCCATCTGAACATCATGGAAGACTCCAAAAAATCGGATGAAGACGGATGGTCGAACATCCATTCGATGAACGAAGCGGTCAAATCGATTTTACTGTGCGATGAGGTGCTCACGGTGAGTGCATTACGGCGCAACGCGGGAGCGGGAGGGGTCTTTTTAGCCCTTGCTTCCGATTTCGTCGTTGCACGTGAGGGAGTGGTATTAAATCCCCACTACCAAACACTTGGGCTTCACGGGAGCGAGTATTGGACCTATACTTTGCCTCGCCGTGTCGGAGAGATTAAAGCGGACGAACTGACCAGCAGCTGTCTGCCGATCAGTGCCGTACATGCGGAGGCTATTGGTTTGGTCGATACGGTTTTATCCGAAGATGAGGAGAGGTATTTACCGGAGCTTCATCAGTATTGTAAGGAACTGTATGAGGATGAAGAGCGCTATGAGGAGCTTTTGGATATCAAACGTCAAAAAATCCATCATACCTCGTTTACGGAGGAGATTCAGCGTCATCGTGAGATTGAACTGGAGCGGATGTATCCGAGTTTTTACGATCCTGCCAGTGAGTTTAACCGTCTGCGCAAAGATTTCGTTTACAAACTGTGTCCGATACAGACACCCATCTATTTACAAGGAGTAGGAAATGCATGAGTATTCGATTGTGCAGGCGTTGTTAACACAATGTGAAGATATAGCGCGTGAGAATGAAGCGGAATCGGTGACGAAGATTGTCGTAAAAATCGGTAAAATGTCCGGCGTAGAGCCGCATCTGCTTGAAATCGCGTTTAATACGTTTAAAGAAAAAACGGTGTGTGACAGCGCTGATTTTGTACTGAACGTTCAGCCTCTTGTGATTGAATGTAAGCAATGCGGTACCGCAACCGAACTGAGTGAGATATATTATAAATGTCCAGCGTGTGAAAGTTTGGATGTCAAAGTGATCGATGGTGAAGATATGTATTTAATGACGTTGGAAATGGAGTAGAACATGCAAGAATATTGGGAATTATATATGAAAACAATCGATGGCAACATTGCTTCGGTTTTAGTCAATGCAGGTATAGCCGTAGAGTTACCGAGTGAAGATAAGTTTATCGTCGGATTTATTAAGATGAAAATGCATTCTCCCAATGAACGGGGATTAATATCGGAAGAGGAAGAGGCTCAACTCAGTTTTATCGAAGATAAAATAGAGATGGAGTCATTGCGCTATCGTGTCGGAAGTTATGTCGGTAAAATTGTCTCCAATGGTGAGATAACTTTTATTTACTATCTCAAACACGATTTTGATTGGCCGAATGCGGTGCAATCGGCAATGATAGAGTTCCCTGACTACCAATATGAGTATGGTTCCAAACCTGACAGCGAATGGGAGGTGTATCACAAACTTTTGTTTCCCACCCCTGTTGAGTGGCAAATAATCCAAAATCATAAAGTGTGCGATCATTTAAAAACGCAGGGCGATTCGTTGCATTTACCGCGCGCGATTGAACATAAAGCCTATTTTGAAACGGTAGAAAAACGAGAAGGTTTTATCACAGCAATCGAATCGGAAGGATTTAACGTTAAAGACTTAGTGGATGCCAATGAAAACATCCCTATGGTAGGAGTTAGTTTTTACCGACAAGATAAACCTTTTTACTACGATATCGATACGTTGACTCTTTATTTAATCAATCTTTCGGTTCACCACAGCGGAGCTTATGACGGTTGGGAAACGAGTGTCGTAAAAATTTAGCGATTATTTCCTGAAAACCTATTCACTTTTAAGAAACTTTAATCTATAGACGGTGATAATAAGAGTAACAACGTCTCACATTAATATCAAAAGGAGTGAAGTAATGAGTCCAGAGGAAATCATGAAAAAGATTGAAGCACATAAAGGGCTTTCCCGTCGTGACGCACTGAAAATGATGGCGTTATCGCCGGTAGCCGCATCCGTACTCGCCGGATCAGCAGTTGCGACACCCGTACACGCTTCAGCTTCTGATGCGGTGGGAAAAATCGTCATTGTCGGCGGTGGATCGGGTGCGCTGATGACACTGTCGCGCTTACGCCGGGCTCTTTCCAAACCGGATATCACCATTATCGCTCCGAATGAAAAACATGTCTATCAACCGGGTCAGATTTTTGTTGCGGCGGGGGAATATGAGCCGGAGGATATTATTTTTGATAACACCGGATACATTGGGGATGATGTAACCTGGATCAAAGATGAAGTGGCCACGTTTGATCCCGATAACAATAAGCTAACCACCAAAACGGGAACCATTGTCGATTACGATTATCTCGTGGTTGCGGCCGGAGTCCAATACCATTATGAGCAAATCGAGGGGCTGAGTGTCGATATGCTGGGGAAACACGGTATCGCGAGTGTCTATCAAAGTGACCTCGCAGCCGGAACGGCAGAGGGGGCTACAATTACCCGTGATTGGTTTAAGGCGCTTCATGAAGCGGCAAAAACCTCTAAACCTCGTGTTATCTGCACTCAACCCTCCACTCCGCTCAAATGCGGCGGTGCACCGCAAAAAATCCTCTATCTCAGCGACGATTACCTCAAGCGTGATAACTTGGACGCTGATTTCATCTTTGCAACAGCGGGTGAAAAACTTTTTAGTCTCCCTGAGATTGATGCGGCTATACAAAAAGTTCAAAAAGGGTACGGTAATATCACCAACAAATTCGGACATGAACTGATTCGAATCGATGCCGAGAAAAAAGTAGCAACCTTCCATCATACTTATCAGGTACAGGGTGAATACGACAAAGAGTTCGAAGAGTATGAGATGATCGACAAAGAAGAAGAGGTAACGCTGGAATACGATTTTATCCATATTTCTCCTCCGACAGCCGCAGTCGATGCCGTGGCCAACTCACTGCTCGGATGGCAAAAAGGGACGGCAAAAGGGTGGCTGGAAGTCGATCGTGAGACGCTGCAGCACCGTCGCTATAAAAATGTATTCGGTATCGGAGACGTGTGCGGCATTCCTGTCGGTAAAACCGGGGGAAGTGCACGTCATCAAGGGCCGATTGTGGTCGGAAACCTTATTTCGGTGATGGAGAAAAAAGAGCCTTCGCTCAAATTTGACGGCTATACGGTCTGTCCTCTTAAAACATCGTACGGTGAGATTATTATGGCAGAATTTAACTATGACGGTTTAGCTCCGTCATTCCCGCTCGATCCGGCGAAGCCTCGATGGGTATGGTGGGTATTTGATCTCTACATGCTTCAACCCATGTACCGTTATCTGATGCTAAACGGATTAATGTAATACGGTATTACTAAAAAAATATTTTAAGCATTAAAACGTTGAGTTAAATCTAATTGTCATATTTACAAGACGGATGGAATGTTCTTTGCACTACAATAAGAGATTCTGAATCTAGAGTGCAAAGGTGAGTCGTGAGTAATGAATATGTGTTGAAAGATACCGATTTCTTGGTATCACAGACGGACGAAAAGGGAAAAATTCTTTTCGCCAACGAAGATTTTTGCAAAATAGCGGGGTATACACTTGAGGAGTTAGTGGGTAAAGCGCATAGTATTGTCCGTCATCGAGATATGCCGCGTGCCGCATTCAAAGATTTGTGGGATACGATTAAAAGCGGTAAAGTTTGGACGGGATACGTTAAGAATTCGACCAAAAGCGGCGGTTTTTACTGGGTTTATGCTACGGTTTATCCAAATATCGCCTGTGAAGATGGCACCTGTGGATTCATGTCATGTCGACGAAAAGCATCTTCTGATGAGATTGCCGAAGCTGAACGTCTCTACAAAACAATGAATTAAGGGTGCTGTACATGAAGAATTCGATAAAAATAACGATTATAACTATTATTGCTGCACTTGGTTTATTGGTTGGGCTATTGACACAAAGCGTAGGTGTTTTAGTCGGTGTCGTGATTGTTGTACTTGTGGTCGGAATATGGTTGATCACGAGTGCAAATGGAAGAGAAGAGTCTGTTCAAAAGCAATTGGATAATTTTATTCAGCTGTTGCAGTTCAAGCGTAATCGTCTTACGTTAATGGATGCAGAGATAGGGAGTACCGAAGAGAAGCTGAACGCTTTGTCCAAAGCTCATGAAGAGATGCTGCAACAAGATACGTTGGTAGCAGGCGAGATGGTCTTGTTAGCCGACAAAGTACGTCAGGGGCATTATGCGTGTCGTATCGGGAGTGATACAAAAACGCCGCACGTTCACATACTGCGAAAAACGATGAATACGATGCTTGATGCGACGGAAGCAAACTTGGACACTGCAATCCGCGTGTTAGAAGCGTTGAGCGAAGGGAAGTTTTCCACCCGTGCCGAGGTCAAAGTATCGGGGAAAATGGAGACAATGCTTCAGCATATCAATGACTTAGCCGGTGCATTGGAGACGATGGAGTTCCAAAACAACGAAGCCAAAGAGGTTTTAAATAATAATACCAAAAACCTCAAGGCAACCATCGAAGATCTACGCGCCACCAAATTTGTCGAACTCAACGGGATGATTAATTCCACGGTAGAACGGATACAAAGTGTCGCAGGGAAAGAGCATGAACTCTCCGGCAATTTACAAGCGCTTGTCGGGAATGCTCAAGAGACCAAAGCGATTTTGGTGACGATCGGGGATATTGCCGATCAAACCAATCTCCTAGCCCTCAATGCGGCGATTGAAGCGGCTCGAGCAGGTGAACACGGGCGCGGATTCGCCGTTGTCGCCGATGAAGTGCGCAAACTCGCAGAACGTACCCAAAAAAGTCTCGCTGAAATTTCTGCAACGATCAATATTCTAATTCAAGCAATCAATGACAACAGCGAATCGCTTAATAAAAATATGGATGAGATGATAGATTTAACCCAATATGTCGGAACCGTCGATCAAAAAATGGATGAACTGCTCACGTCGATGGATTCAATGAGCTAATTGCTTCGGGAGTTATCCCGTAGAATGTCAGTAAAATTGCCGCTCCGTTTAGATCGCCCATCTCGAGTTTTAGAGATGCGGCATACACTCTCCCCAGCATTCCCGTATGGGTAACAAGAGCATCTTCGATTTGAGAGCTTGGATGAAGAGTTTGAAGCAGTGACTCCATCGGTACGTTCATCACCCCTTCTAATAGTGAAAGCATCGCAATCAAATGTGTTTGGTCGAGTTGAGCTTGGGTAGGTTCTGTGGTAATCATTTCCAATAAAGATACCATCCTGTCTATTCTGCTTTGGGCAAAAACCGCATGGGGATTTTTATCATCGATGGCTCTTGTCCCCGATTTGGAGTAGATGATCAAAAGGAGCCACTGCATCATGGCACTTTTTCCGAAACGCTCAATCATTTCACGGATTGAGAGACTCCCTTCGACGTATTCGGGGTGAACCGATCGGAGAAACTGGAGCAGTTGCAAAGAGAGAATGCCCTGGTATCTAAACGAATCGCATACTTCTTCCATGGGTGCATCATCTTGGAGCAGGGTAAAAAGCTCAATCACATCCATGTACTGCGGATCAATCCGCTTTTGGGTAATGACGTGCGTATGGGCAAAATAGAACCCTTGAAAATACTCAAAGCCCAGTTGCTCGTACGCTTCTGCCATCTCATAAAACTCAACCTTTTGAGCAATGAGTTTCATTTGGCCATAGGGATTTGGGGCATGGGAGAATTGTTCGATATCAGTTTGGGTAACGTCAAATTTGGCAAATTCCATGTACGGAAAGAGGGGGGAGAAAGCCTCGATGTAGTGTGGATTAAAAGATGCATTGTCTAATGCGAACCGATACCCTAAAGCATGATAGTAACGGATTGCTTCATGGATGCGGGCATTGATTTTCATGGATGCTGAGAGTTCGAAGACAAATTTCTCTTTGGGGAGGGTGCGGAGAATATCGGTAAGCAGCAGAGGGCCGTCCGTATTGATAAACGCCAAGGTTTCTCCAAAAGCGGAGGAAGTGCCGATTTGATTGAGCAAATTCACCAGTACCGATGCGGTAGCGTGTCTGGGATCATCAATGACACATTCACCATAACTATTACGATAAAAAAACTCGTATCCGATAATGCTCTCTGCACGGGTTAAAATAGGCTGACGTGCGAGATAAAGATTATTGTGCATCATTGTTGCTTTATATTTTAATGTCTTAAGTGTAGCGTATTTTGAGTATTATTTCAAAAAAGCAATAAAGAGAATTATGATGAACGAACATAACACCATTTATTATAAGGATTATCGTCCTAGCGATTACACCGTTGAGACATGCAGCCTAGAATTTATTATTGAAGAATCCTCTACGCGTGTTGAGAATATTATGGAAATTCGTCGACTTCATCCTGAAGCTAAAGAACTTCGGCTTGATGGGGAAAAACTGGATTTGGAACTCATTTGGGTGAATGATAAATTATTGGAAGCGACGATGTACACACTTGAAGAGAGTGCACTTATCTTTCCGCTGGATTGTGACACCGCCCGTATCCGTATTATCAACCGTATTTATCCCGATGAGAATACGGAACTCGAAGGGCTGTATCGTTCCGGCGATATCTGGTGTACCCAAAACGAGCCAGAAGGGTTTCGTCGCATCACCTATTTTATCGACCGTCCGGATGTGATGACCCGTTTTACGACCAAAATTATCGCCTCCAAAGAGCGTTGTCCGGTGTTGTTAAGCAACGGTAATCTTCGCGGAACGGCGATGTTGGATAATGGTAAACATTTGGCGCTTTGGGAAGACCCTATTCCAAAACCGTGCTATCTTTTTGCCCTGGTAGTGGGAGATTTAGGTTCAATTACCGATACCTTTACAACGATGAGCGGAAAAAAAGTCGATTTAGCCATCTATTGCGATATAGGCAATGAAGATAAATGTCATCACGCGATGCGCAGCTTGAAAAAATCAATGGAGTGGGATGAAGTTACCTACGGACGCGAATACGATCTGGAAGTGTACAACATCGTTGCAGTGGACAGTTTCAACATGGGGGCAATGGAGAATAAAGGGTTGAATGTCTTTAATTCCCATTACGTACTTGCGGATGAAATGAGCGCAACGGACACCGACTTTTTAGGGATTGAGAGCGTTATCGCCCATGAGTATTTTCACAACTGGACAGGAAACCGGATCACGTGCCGTAACTGGTTCGAATTGACCCTTAAAGAGGGGTTGACCGTCTTTCGGGATCAATCGTTCAGTGCCGATATGAATTCCCCTCTGACACAGCGTTTGGACGATGTGCGAGCATTGCGTGAGCGGCAGTTTGTTGAAGATGCCGGCCCGACTGCCCACCCGATCAAACCGGATCATTATATGGAGATCAACAACTTTTACACCGCCACCGTCTATGAAAAAGGGGCCGAAGTGATTCGGATGATGCACACCGTGCTGGGGCGTGAGCGATTCCGCCGTGCAATGGATCTTTATTTCGATACGTTTGACGGAGAAGCGGTAGGAACGGAAGAATTTTTATGGGCAATGCAGAGTGAAAGCCCTGTTGATTTGACCCAGTTTAAACGATGGTATTCGCAAGAGCGTACTCCGACGTTGCGTATTTCAAGCGAGTATTCTTCGGATGCCGCAGAACTCGTATTACGAATCGTCCAAAATATCCCGAAAAACACACAGAACCAAGAACAGCTTCCGTATGCGTTACCGCTCAACATCGCACTCTTGTCTGAGGAAGGAGTGGAATTTGATCTGATACCTTCGGATATTATTTTCCTTAACGCTGCCACGCTGTGGATAACCGATGAGATTACGGAAGTCACATTTAGTGCCATATCTTCGGCTCCCAAACTCTCCTTGAACCGTCATTTTAGTGCTCCGGTGATTATTGAGTGCGATGAACTCGATTATCCGTTTTTAATGGCGCATGATCGGGACGGGTTTGTCCGTTATGAAGCGTCACATCTGTTTGGGATTGAAACGTTAGAAGCGATGATGAGCGGTTCAGAGGCCAATGAACGTTATATCGAGAGTTACGGCGCTTTATTGCGGGATGAATCGATGGATCCGATGTTCAAATCGCAGGCGTTAGAACTCCCTAGCGTTACGACATTGATGCAGCGCCAAGAGACGATCGACGTTGCAGCGATTGTCAATGCTCAAGAAACACTCAAACAGGTATTGGCCGCTCGGTATTTTAATGAACTTCAAGAGTCTATTAGCGCGTTGTACACACCCTCAAATACGGATATCGATGGTCTAAGTATTGGGAAGCGCTCCCTTAAAAATCGACTTCTTGGGATTTTAATGAGTTTGAGGGATGAATCGATCAGCCGTTTGTGCCAAGCGCATTACTATGAAGCCCTCTCGATGAGTGAGCGTTTAGCGGCACTCGATTTGTTAGAAAATTATGCTCCCGAATTAGCGCAAGGGGCATTGGAAGATTTTTATACGCGCTATAGCGATCAAACACTGGTGATGAACAAATACTTTGCGGTACGCGCATCTTCGAGACGTGAGGGGACACTCGAGAGGGTGATTGCACTGCAAGAAGATAGTGCATACGATAGGAAAGTACCGAATTTGGTTCGCTCTTTGATCGGCTCATTTGCCCGAAATCCGGTTGCGTTTTATGATGAGAGCGGAGAAGGGTTTGCTTTTGTCGCCGATAAAGTCATTGAGATCGATGCTCTCAATCCTCAAATCGCTTCGGGCTTGGCGGGAGCATTTAAAAATTACGGGAAACTTTCAACATTGCAAAAAGCCAAAATGGGAGGAGACTTGGAACGGATCAAAAATCATTCTGATCTTTCCAATAATGTTTATGAGATTATTTCAAAGATTTTAGAAGGGTAAATTACATCCCCGGAATACGGGGGAAATAGTTCATTTTAGACATTTTGTAATACCATCCCCAGCCGATTTTGAGCCAGTGACCGATAATCGGCATCGGGATGAGGAGTGCTTTTTTATCGTTTCGATAGACAAATCCGGCGCCGTTGCCCATATCCATAACGCAGAGGATGTTGAGGTGGTCTTGGTAGGTTTTTTTGGTTCCAGCTTTTAATCCCTGTGTTATGGCACTGTTATGAGCCGCATTGCGTGCCATCACTTCGGCCGTATGCCCTTGTTTGGCTCTCCAATCCGGTCCCTCAAGTGCGCTCGCGTCACCGATGGCGTACCATCCCTCAACCCCTTCGACTTCACAATAATCATTGATTCGGATAAATCCGGCATTGTTTAGGGGAAGGTCAGATTCTTTGATTAATGCGGATCCATTCCCGGCAGGGATAAACATGATCAAATCCGCCTCTAAGCGGCTGTCGTCTTCAAAAATAATGCCATCGGATTCAAAACGTTTGATCTTTTTGCCAAAACGGGTCGTAAAGCGGTTTTTTTCAAACATCCTTTTTAGCATAGATAAGGCTTTATCCCCCATTCGTGCACCCGGTTCAGGCATCGGAGCAAAAAAGGTCATTTCATAGTTTTCGCGGATACCGAGTTTGTTGAGATGATGATGGAGATTGAAAAAAAGCTCGAACGCAGGCCCACCGCGAACACTGCTGGTATCATTAGGGTTACCGCCGAAACCGAATGCAATTTTTCCGCTCCCACGCTCAATCAGGGCATCGATTTTTTCTCTGAGCATGATCGATTGCTCCGGTGCTCCGCAGATCGAGAGGGTATGTTCCAACCCTTCGTGCTTCATTTTGGCCGCACCCGTTGCGATGACGAGATGATCGGTTTGGCGAATACCACCCGTTTTGAGTGTAACGGTTTTTTCAGAGGCATTGATGGAGATTACTTGGTCGATATTGAGGGTAAAGCCGTGGCGCGCTGCGATTTGATCAAGTGAGAATGCGACATCATCAAATTGGGCCGTTCTGACCGGAATCCAGATCGCTATGGGGTAGATAAAAACATAACTGCGATCACTGATCAGTTCAACCTTGAAACCCTCTTTACGGTAGTAAATTGCCGCTTCGACTCCGGCAATTCCTCCGCCTATAATGAGAACTTTTTGCACTTTGCCATCCTTTCAAATTACACAAATAATAATTATTCTTTTTAACTATATTATGAAAATTATAATAGCAATGGCGTTGAAAGTCAATATAGATAAATGTTTTATTCGTCATAATTTTTTTTTATTTTTCTTTGTCGTTTATCAATATGGAATACAAATGTTGTGAAAAAAAGTAACACTGTCTGCTTTTGGAATAAATATAGTATAAATTACAAGGCTTATTTTAAGGATGTGATACAATTGTGATGTTATGGTATTATAATCAGCTTTTATGGAATTTATTCGAAGGAGAAGATATGGCAAGAGTAGTTGTTCTAGGCGGCGGAGTCGCTGGACACACAGCCGCAACCTTTGCGGCAGATTGGCTTGGTAAAGATCATGAAGTAGTGGTTGTTACCCCTAATTCAAAATGGAACTGGATCCCCTCAAATATTTGGGTGGGTGTCGGTCAAATGACAAAAGAAGAGGTTACCTTTGATCTCGCTCCTGTATACCAAAAAGCAGGGATTACGTACAAACAAGCGAAAGCGGTAAGTTTGAATCCCGAAGGGAATGCAAGCAGCGACAAACCGTTTGTAACGGTTGAATATACCGGTCAAGGCAAAGCGGGACAAAGTGAAGATGTAACGTATGATTACCTTATCAATGCTACGGGTCCAAAACTTAACTTTGCCGCTACTCCGGGCCTTGGCGATGCTAATGGTTTAGGTGAATTTACGGTTTCCGTTTGTACAGCCGATCATGCTGACCATGCAGCGCATGAGTTTGCAAAATCTATCGAAAAAATGAAAAAAGGGGAGCGCCAAAAATTCCTCATCGGAACAGGTCACGGTATGTGTACGTGTCAAGGTGCGGCGTTCGAGTATATCTTCAACATCGAACATGAACTTCGCAAAGCGGGTGTCCGTGATTTGGCCGATATCCAATGGATCTCTAACGAATCGTTCCTCGGTGACTTCGGTATCGGCGGATTGCACATGAAACGCGGCGGTTACGCGGCTTCTTCACGTCTTTTTGCAGAGTCTTTGTATTCTGAGCGCGGTGTCAAATGGTTGATCGGTGCTCACGTTAACAAAGTTGAAAAAGGGAAAGTTTCGTATGAACTTCTCGATGGTTCAATGGGCGAAGAGACATTCGATTTCGCAATGTTGATTCCACCGTTTGCCGGTGTTGGTCTTAAAGCCTACGACAAAGCGGGTGAAGATATCACGGCTACCGTATTTGCACCGAATGGCTTCATGAAAGTTGATGCAAAATACGATGCAGGTGCTTACGAGAACTGGAAAGCGTCTGACTGGCCTCGTACGTATCAAAATCCAACGTACAAAAATCTCTTCGCTGCAGGTATCGCGTTTGCTCCTCCGCATCCGATCTCTAAACCGATGACTTCACCAAACGGTACTCAAATTTTCCCAACGCCTCCGCGTACAGGTATGCCAAGCGGTATTATCGGGAAAGCGGTTGCACACAGCGTGTGTGATTTGATCAAAAAAGGGCCGGATGCACACTTGCATGAAGCATCAATGGCAGAAATGGGTGCGGCGTGTGTTGCATCAGCAGGTAAAGGTCTATTTGACGGTACCGCTGCGGCGTTGACCGTTTATCCGGTTGTTCCTGACTTCGAAAAATATCCGGGTCTCGGACGTGATTTGGATTATACATTCGGTGAAATCGGACTTGCAGGTCACTGGATCAAGCACATCCTTCACCACATGTTTATCTATAAAGCCAAGCTCAATCCGGGCTGGACAATGATCCCTGAATAAGTAAAAGGAGAAAAAAACTATGAATGAGATTGAAAAATACGTAAAACCGTACGATGCAAACTTTACCACAATGGTACCGACAAATTTTGTTATCAAAATGCGTACATGCAAAATTTGGCAGTTTATCCGCTTTATTATGATCAACATCAAAATGTTGATCGTTGTTCGCAAAAGCCACTAATTAAAAGCCCCTTTAGGGGGCTCTACCTCCTACGAAAGATTTTCCAAAATGATTAAAGAATTGATCACCTACCCTGATGAGCGGATTAAGTACGTCTCTGCCGATGTTCGGAAATTTGATGATGAGTTGTTTAAACTTTTAGAAAATATGCGCGATACGATGGAGCATTATCAACTTGATGCCATTACAGCGATCCAAATCGCAGTGCCTGCTTGTGCCATTATTATTAAAACCGAGAGTGGTCTGCTGGAACTCATTAACCCTCGTATCCTTGTCACCGACGGAGAAGTTATTGCGGAGGAGATAAGCGCGTATTATCCCGATTTTACAGCGATACTCAAACGGCATGACCGAATCAAAGTGGTCTATGAAAATAGATTCGGTGAATTACAGCATTTGGATACCGAGGGGGATTTTTCGCGGGTATTACAGCGAAAAATGGATATGCTCTTCGGCGGTACTCTCCTCGATAAACTGGGTAAAGAGGGGCGAAAAGAAGCCGAAAAAATATTGGCAAAACAAGCTCAAGACGCCGGATATGAGTTGGGTGAATCCTGTCCAACGGTTTTTGTACGCGATTATTTTAAACGGGGGGCAAAATACCTTTTGGCCCTGATTGCCCTGACGTTTATCCTGCCGTTTTTTGTGACCCCCGAGCTGAGGGGATTACTCTTTACTTTTGATAAATTTGCCCTTATCCCTGTACCGTTGTTAATGGTCATTTATTACTTTTACGCGCAACATGAAGCACGCCTCTATAAGCAGTGTACGAGCTGTCAGATCGGAAATATTATCGGAACGGTCGCTATTTTAGCTTTTCAGCTGTTGATTGTTGCTCTGGGCGTTTTTTACTGGGTAGCACCTTAATAATAAAAAATTATACTTTTAACCCTTTTTGAGTATCATATAGCAGATACTATCTCCTATTCCTCTCTAAAAACAGAGAATTGGAAAAGGGCGCGGAGAATAAATGCAACATACCGTTTTTAAACATCTTTTTGAATCCAAAGCCATTTTAGTGGCCTCTAAAGAGTCGATTTTACAAGAGTGGGTTGATGAAGAACTGTGTGCGGAAATTTTGGAACGGCACGAAATTGATACCGATCTTTTTGTTACCCGTTATGCAAGCAACGTGTTTGATTACTTCATGGGGGTTGTTTCGGGGACGATGGCGATAGGAGAGTGTCCGGTTATCGTGGAGTTGATCGAATACCTCAAAAATAAAGAATTGCGTGCGGATGAACTGTTTATCCTTTGTACCCATTTCAAACGTGCGGTTTTGAATGCGACGTACCGTCTAAACATTAATGATCAAGCCATTTTTTTTGCTGTTAGCTATCTCTTTGACCGCAATTTTGCGGGTGTACTCAAACTGTATACGGACACAATTTATCAAAAAGAACAAGAAGCGCTTAACGCTTCCAAAGCCAAAGAGTATTTCCTCTCCAATATGTCCCATGAGATACGGACTCCGCTCAACGCTATCTTAGGGTTTGTATCACTTTTACGCGATGAAACGACCAATCCTCGCTATCAGCAGTACCTCGATATCATCAGTAACAGCGGTGAAAATCTTCTCCATATTATTAATGATATTCTCGATTTCAGCAAACTGAGAAGCGGAGAATTTACCGTTGATCCGCAGCCATTCAATATTCATGATGAAATATCGCATACGATGGAGCTCTTCGTCCCGAGCGCCAACTCTAAAAACATTACCCTTACCAGTTTTATCGATCCCTCAATCCCTTACGAAATAGTCTCCGATGCATTGCGGATTAAACAGATTGTCGGCAATTTTTTAAGCAATGCCATTAAGTTTAGTCATCATGCCGGAGCAATCCATGTTGAAGCAAGATTCGATGATGGGGTACTCTCCCTTTCGGTACGCGATCAGGGGATTGGAATTGCCCTGCATGATCAAGAGCGGATTTTCGACGCATTTTCCCAAGCACAAGAGGGGAGCATGAAAATTAATGAGGGGACCGGTTTGGGGCTCTCAATTTGTAAACAACTGGCAGTACACATGGGGGGCAGTATCGAGCTTGAATCGACAGTCGGAGAAGGGAGCCATTTTACGTTGAAAATTCCGGTCGTGGTAAATTACGAGTGTGAGATTGCCAAGTTTGATGCGTCGATGTTTGAGGGGATTCGATTCGGACTGCTGGCTTACGATGCTCGTGAGAGTTATAAACTCGAATCGATTCAACGCTATTGGGACCATTTCGGATTGGATGTTCATGTAGTTGAACACGTTCAGGAAGCGTGTGATTTGCTCATTTTCTTGGAGAGTTCAATGAGTGATGCAGCACGCGAAACGATTATTGAGCATCAAATTCCTTCCGTTGCCATTCTGGACTTTTTAGATGATCGCTACGATGCTATCTCAACGATTGTTCCGCTGACTTTTCCGATTTATTGTACGAAACTGCAAAGCGCTTTGAGTGAAGTACTGGGAGTTAACAAGCCACATCTGCCGGTGATTGAAGGATCGGGTAGAAGACGGGGATTTGAGGGAAAAATCCTTGTCGCTGAAGATAATCATGCGAATCAAGAGCTGATTAAAATAATATTGGAACGGTACGGTTTAACCAATACGATTGCTTCAAACGGAGCCGAAGCACTGCAGATGTATACATTAGAAGAGTTCGATATGGTACTGATGGATGAGCAGATGCCGCTGATGAACGGGAATGAAGCGACAGCCAATATTTTAGCTTTTGAAGAAGAGTCCGGACGTCAACACACTCCGATAGTGGCATTGACGGCAAATGTGATTAAAGGATCACGTGAGAGGGCAATTCAAAACGGCTATGACGCTTTTTTAGGAAAACCGATCGTACTCAAAGAGATTGAACAGCTGTTTGAACGTTATTTGCCGGCTGTGGTTTTAATCTCCGGTGAGGCGAGCAAGGAAATTGACTCTAAATGGAAAAATATTGATATGGGCCATCTAAAAAGTGCGCTGATGCTTGAGGAGGAACAGATTGAGTATCTGCTGGATATTTATCGACAAAAAATGGAACACTCTTTTCCGGAACTTTTTCACGCGATCGAAAAAAAGCGTTATGTTGATATTGCTTTTATTGCTCATGCGATGAAAGGCTCAAGTGCCAATTTCCGTTTTGACGAGCTATCACGACTCTCCAATGTTATTGAAGAATCCGCGAGTGATAAAGATGGAGAGTTTGATTATCTTGAAGCGTATGAAGTGCTTAAACGTGAGTTTGAAAAGCGGTTTTTGTAACCGCTACTCTTCGAGATAGTATCCGACCCCTGAAGCATTTTGGATCACATCGGTCGGAAGTTTGCTTCGGAGTCTCCACACGAGGGTTCGGACGCTGTTATCGGTTGCCCCTTTGGTCTCCCAGACATAATTGATCGCCTGTTCGAAATCAACGACACTCCCCAGCTGCGCAACCAGAAGACGGATAAAAGCGTTCTCTTTTTTGGTGAGTTTGATTTTTTGGTTTTGGTAAAAAGTTTCTCCCAAACCTGTATCATGCCGATAGCCCTCTCCGAATTCGACAATCGGTTTGTCCGAGAGCTTTTTGGCATACACCAATTTTTCAAGCTCTTCGCGGTCTGATTTGAGTTCATCCATATTGGAACTGCGTTTTTTCTCTTCTTTGAAACGGTAGAGGGCCATTTGGATTGTGGTATGGAGATTGATCGGATCAAAGGGCTTGACAATATAGCCGTAGGGTTCGGTTTTTTTTGCTTTTGAGAGCATATCATTATCCGAATGTGCCGTCAAATAGATAAAAGGGAGAGAAATTTTATCACGGATATACTGTGCCAGTTCGATACCGTCCATCGTTTTTTGCAATCCGATATCAATCAGTGCAATATCGGGATTGTAAATTTTGATCTTATTACGTGCAGTGACCGAATTGTCAGCGAGGGAAACAACATCATATCCCTGTTTTTCCAGCGACATTTTTAAATTTATAGCCGTTACTTCATCGTCTTCTACAACCAGCACTTTAATGGCACTCATGAACCCTCTTGAATTATCATAATTTGTGATGATTTTATCACAATATTTGTAAAAAGCAATAGGTTGAATGGGAATAACCGTAATTTTATTGCCCCCTATTTATCTTTCGTAACATAGGTTTTTTAGGGGAACTTCAATCCAAAAGGGTATAATCGCGATAATACACCTTAGCTTAGGGATGCACACAATGCTTGATTTTGATAAATTTACCAAATATTCCAAACCGGGGCCTCGTTATACGAGCTATCCTACGGCATTAGAGTTTAGTGATGCTTTTGATTATGAGGGGTATCTCGCTAAGCTCCATTCACAAGATACGGCGCGTCCGTTGTCTCTTTATTTTCATTTGCCGTTTTGTAAAAATGCCTGTTATTTTTGTGGCTGTAATGTCGTCTTTACCTCAAAAGAGGATAAAAAAGAGCGTTACATCGATTATCTGACACGTGAACTGCAAATTTTGAGTCAGCATATTGATGTCAATCGCTCGGTTATTCAGCTCCATTTCGGCGGCGGGACACCGACATTTTTTGATGCCGATCAGCTTCACCGTATTATTAGCGCGATCAAAAGCCATTTTAAAAATTTTGCAGAAGGTGCTGAAATCAGCTGTGAAATCGATCCGCGCCACATTAACGATGCACAAATGAAAGTTCTCAGTGATGCCGGATTTAATCGCGTCAGCTTCGGTATCCAAGATTTCGATGAGAAAGTCCAAGTGGCGGTTCACCGTGTTCAGCCTTATGATATCACCAAAGCGGCGATGGATTTGGCGCGTAAATACCATATGGTGAGTGTCAATGTCGATCTCATTTACGGGTTGCCGCATCAGAGTTTGGAGACGTTTAAAAAGACTCTGGATTTGGCGATTTCGCTTGATCCTGATCGTTTCGCGGTTTTCAACTATGCTCATGTGCCGTGGCTCAAAAAAACGATGCGAAAAATTGATGAGACGACTTTGCCTCATCCCGCAGAAAAGCTCGCCATTATGCGTTACACCATCGATCATATGTCTGAACTTGGGTATCGAATGATCGGGATGGACCATTTCGCCAAACCCGAAGATGAGCTGTTTAAAGCGATCGAAAAAGGGGAGTTGCACCGTAATTTCCAAGGCTACACCACCAAAGGGGGAGCCGATCTGATCGGAGTAGGGCTTACCTCTATCGGAGAAGGGGCCGATTATTACGCTCAAAACTTTAAAGAGATGGAAGCGTATGAAGCGGCTATCGACGCAGGGCGATTACCGCATGAACGGGGTGTGGCTTTGAATGAAGATGATCGTATCCGTCAATACGTCATTATGGAACTGATGAGCAATTTTAAACTTGACATCGCACGATTCGAGCGACTCTACGGTGTGAAATTTGCAGAGTATTTTTCCGATGCGATTGAAGTACTCAAACCGTTCGAGGCGGATGGCTTGCTCACGATAAGCCCTGCGTCAATAGAGTGTTCGGTTACGGGAACGCTTTTGATCCGAAATATTGCGATGCCTTTCGATGCGTATATGAAGCGTCACGCAAGCTCTGATAAAGCATTCAGTAAAACGGTGTAAGCGGATGGAAAAACGCGAACTCTTTCACTTTACCGATACCTCGGATGCCTGCATCAAATGCGGGAAATGTATACCGGTTTGTACCATCCATAATGTCAATGCCGACGAGGTTACTTCTCCGCGCGGGTTTATCGATCTGCTCGGGGCGTATGAGCGGGGTCAGTTGGAACTGGACAAAAATGCTAAAGCGATTTTTGAGAGCTGTTTTCTCTGTACCAACTGTACCGATGTCTGTCCTAAAGCACTGCCGACCGATATGGTGATTGAACAGGTACGTGCCGATATTGCCGATAAATACGGGATTGCATGGTTTAAGCGGGCATTTTTCTATCTTCTCCGTCACCGTATGACGATGGATATCCTCTTTAAACTCGGATACGTCTTTCAAACGTGCGGATTCAAAATCAAAGCCCAAATCAACTCGATGCAGCCGCGTTTTGATCTCCCAATCATCAAAAAAGATCGATTGTTACCGTCGATGGGAAAAACTTCGTTTTTAAACAGCTATCCCGAAAATATCCCCAACGGCGGACAACGTCGTGTGGCGATCTTCATCGGGTGTTTGGCGAACTACAACTACACCGAGATCGGCAAGGGGCTTTTAGAGATTCTCGAAGCGTTGAAGGTGGATGCTTTTATCCCGAAAAAGCAGCTTTGCTGCGGAGCACCGGCTTATTTTACGGGAGATTTTGCGACGGTCGATCATAATGCCAAAAAGAATATCGTCTATTTCGAGAGTTTTATCGATGAGGTCGAAGCGATTATCATCCCTGAAGCGACCTGCAGTGCGATGATTAAAATCGATTACGAACACTTTTTCCACGATCAGCCCGAATGGTTGGAACGCGCTCAAAAACTCAAAGATAAAATCTTTATGGCAACCGAGTGGTTGGAGCAAAAAACGGAACTAAAACAGCTTTTGGCATCCAAAGGACGGAGTGATCTCACCGTCACGTATCACGATCCGTGTCATGCTCGTAAAATGCAGGGGGTCTACAAAGAGCCGCGCGCACTGGTAGGGCAGAACTACACGATTACCGAGATGAGCGATCCGAATGCCTGTTGCGGTTTTGGCGGGGTAACGATGCAGACGGAGAATTTCCATTTTGCCCAAGCGGCGGGAAAACCCAAAGCGGCCATGATCGCTAAAACGGGAGCGCAAATCGTCACCGCTGAGTGCAGTGCCTGCCGTATGCAGATTAATAACTCGATGAATGAAGCGAATGTCGATGTGGTGTTTAAAAACCCGATTGAGTTGATCGCAGAAGCGCTACGACAATGACCACGCTGGAGGTCGAGTCGTTTTTAGAGACGTATCAAACCCTGATTCTAGCTTCCCTCACCCCTGAGGGTGAACCGCATGCGAGTACGGCTCCCTATGTACGTATGGAGAATGATTTTTATATCCTCATCAGTACGGTAGCCCAGCACGGTCGTAATCTCCTCATTAACCCCAAGGTATCCGTGTTTTTTGTCGAAGACGAGTCTCAATGTATCCAGCCCTTTGCCCGTAAACGGGTAACCATTGAATCGGCAGTTTCGGAAGTACTTCGGGATGATTCGATCTATGTGTCGGTTATCGAGCGCTTTTGTGCCCATTTTGACACGGATCTTGTCACTTCTCTCACGCAGATGGGAGATTTTCATCTCTTTAAACTCTCCCCTCAAAACGGCAGTGTCGTCATGGGATTCGGCAAAGCGTATCGTTTGGATGAAAATTTAGCAGTGATTACACAGATTATGGGTCAACACCAAAGGAAATAAATGGAATTTTGGCAGCATATATACGAACATTTTAACCCTGTAGCGTTTCATTTAGGCGCTATCCCCGTTCACTGGTACGGGCTGATGTACGTTCTGGCTCTTTTGAGCGCTCTCGTGATCGCCAAATGGATTGTTCAAAAGGACAATATTGATATTACCAAAGAGCAATTGGATGACTATTTTATTTACGCTGAAATCGGCGTTATCCTCGGAGCGCGTTTAGGGTATATCCTTTTTTACGATACCCATACGATGTATTATCTCACGCAACCGTGGCAGATCTTTAATCCGTTTATCGACGGGCAGTTTGTCGGGATTCGGGGGATGAGTTTTCACGGCGCGATTTTAGGATTTTTGATCGGCTCCTACCTGTATCATCGCCGTCACGGAATACCGTTCGGACGATTGATGGATTTGGTCGCGGTATCGGTTCCGTTGGGATATGTCTTCGGACGGATCGGGAATTTCCTCAATCAAGAGCTAGTAGGGCGTGCTACCGATGTTCCGTGGGGAATTTATGTCTATGACACCCTCCGTCACCCCTCACAGCTTTATGAAGCGTTTGTTGAGGGGATTATCGTCTTTATCATTATCTATCTTTATCGTCATCGAAAAGCGTTTGAGGGGGAGTTGATTTTGCTCTATGGCGTTGCATACGGAATCGGTCGCGGATTAGTCGAGTTTTACCGCGCTCCCGATGCACAGATCGGTTACATACTCGGTCAATGGATGACACTGGGGATGGCACTCAGTTTCGCGATGGCGGCAGTTTCAGCGCTGATATGGGTTTATTTTAAGGCAAAAAACAAAGAGGCTATTCGATGAAAAAGTGGTTGATTTATATTGCTTTAGTAATTTTAGGATTAAGTGCTGGGATTTTTTCGGGGTGTAGCTTTAAGAATTTTGGATTAACCATCAATGAATCTGTTGCTACTAAAAGAGGGCCGTCATCACCTTTTTTACAAGAAGCTTTATACTATCGATCTCAGCAACAAGGTGCAAATGAGAATGTTTTATATGTACGCTACGATGTTAGTGATATTGTCTCAAAATATTTTGTAAAAGGGTTAGACAAAGATAAGGTCGTAGAGTTGATTTTTGAATATGGTCTCAAGCACGCTGAATATCAAGATAACAAAGTCATAGCACAATATAATTTTGGATATTATCGACATATGGAATTTAAATTTTTCTTTGATTCAAACAATAAATTGATAGGAACTGATGGTACTCTTCTAGTTATTGTCAAAGATTAATAGACTTTTTACATAACTTACTTTTCCGTTCGTGGTGAGCTTGTCGAACCATGAACTAAACCCCCTTCGACAGGCTCAGGGCGAACGGTGTCATATATTCTAAGAAGTTTGGAATGACGAATTAGGTAAACCGGATACAGAAATGGTGTATCCCCTCTTCATAGCGATATTCGAGATTAAATCGGTGCAGATCACACACTGATTGGGCGATATAGAGTCCTAATCCCAATCCCCCGTCTCCCCGCTCGGTGACAAATGCCTGTAATGCCTCTTCGACCGGACGTTTAAGAGGTTCCCCGCTGTTTCGAATACAGATTTTTTCTCCGTCACAATGGATATGAATCGGATAGGAGGTCGCGTGACGCACAGCGTTGTCGATTAGGTTTTGGAGGGCACTGGTAAAGAGTTCGCTATCGACCATAATGCTTTGGGTGCATCCGCTTACTTCTACACAATTATCTTCAATCATCAGATTATCCATCGCCGTTAGGATCATAGAATCAAGACTTTTCGGACTTTTTGTGAGGGAAAATGCGTGCATTTTCTCGATATCCGCCATCTGACGAATCAGATTTTCTAATCGAGAGAAAAGCTTGGCGAGCAGGTTACGGTTAGGACTCGGTTCTTCGAGCTCGACGATGAGTTTTCCTTTGGTAATGGGGGTTTTTAGCTCATGCATAATGTTACGCAAGAAAAGCTCGCGTGATTTTTTGAGTTTACTTTGCTTCTCGAGTGCATCATAGAGAGCATTGGAGATCAGGGCGATTTCATCTTTGCCCTTGCTTGGCGTATGGTGTATTTCTTCCCCTTCACCGTATCGCTGTATCTGCTGATAGAGACGTTTTAGCGGTTTGAGGTTGCGCCATAGCAGGAGATACATGTTCACGAGTCCCCCTAAGAGGGCAAAGAATAAAAACCACACGAAATAGTAGGTTTTCCCCTCCGCTGTGTCACGATAGAACATGGTGCAATGACCTTCGGCGAGTTCATAGATAAATCCTATGTTATCTTTGTATATGGTTACTTTGATATTGTGGGATCGCAGCTTCGACTCCATCGGAGGAGGGAGTGTTATCGCCTTACATTTAGGTGTTTTGGCTTCCATCATTTTGAACCCCGCTTCCGCTAGTTCATGATTTTTTTCCATACAGCCGCGCGCTTTGGTTTCGTCGATGATACGGGAAAGTTCCATTGATCGGTTGGGCGAGAAGGTGAAGCTTTTGTTGCTCTTGTTCATGCAATGCTGAGATAAAGAGTAAAATCAACACGATAAGTGCGAGAAAAAAGAAAGCGTGGAGCTTGAAAAAAACGGAGTGGCGACGTGAGATCATAGGGTAAATTGATACCCCATACCGCGAATGGAGCGGATGATGGTAGGGTGTTTGGGATTGGGTTCGATTTTCTGGCGTATTCGACTGATGAGGACATCGATACTGCGCTCGGAGCTCTCCCATCCGATCGATTCAACATTGTTGGCGATAAAGTCACGGGAGACAATCTGGCGATGGTGCTTTATGAGGAGACTTAAGAGCTCAAATTCGGCGCGGGTAAGGAGGAGCAGTTCTCCTTCTTTATAAATCCCGTTTTCATCGACACGAAACGTATCACTGCTGGCTTGGATCGTTTTACCGTTGATACGGCGAAGAAGACTTTGGATGCGTGCGACCAATTCTCTGGGCTCATAGGGCTTTGGGAGGTAATCATCGGCGCCCAATTCGAGGGCGATAACTTTGTCTCCCAAATCACTCCGAGCCGAAGAGATAATAATCGGGATGTCACTGCGCTCACGAAGCGCTTTGCAGACATCCAACCCGTCCATATCGGGGAGGGTTAGATCGAGTAGTACAAGATCATATGATTCAATCCCCAAAGAGGCGAGCGCCGCTTTGGGGTGGGCATACGAAATGACCTCCATCTGATAACGGCTCAAATATTGGGTCAGGAGATCCGATATTTCGAGGTCATCTTCTATCAGAAGGATTTTGATCATCGTATTTACTTGTTGTCACAATTTTTGCAGCCCATACCACCCATGCCGCCCATGTTGTCTTCGCCCATTTTCATCCCTTTCATATCACCTTTATTCGGGCAGTTTTTTGAACCCATTTCTCCCATCATCATTTTCATTCCCTCCATTTTAGCGCGTTGTTCAGGAGTGAGTACCCCCATCATTTTTTCGTGCTGTTTGTTGTGGAACGCTTTACCCTCTTCACGAATTTTAGTGATTTGTTCTTTTTGTTTATCGTTCAAATCCAATTTTTCCATCATTGGCGGAAGTTTTTTTGTGTCGCATTCACATTTTTGCATCATTCCGCCCTTGCCGCCGCACATCATTCCATCATTCATGCCGTGTTGCATGCCGTGTTGCATCCCTCCGGCAAGTAATGCTGTTGCACCGAGGATCAGTGCGATACTTAAAATCTTTTTCATGGCTTTTCTCCGTGTTGTGGTATTTAACTCTAACATCATAGAGCAGAATGACTAATACAGCATCAATCGTGTATTAACAGTATTAATGAATAATCTCTTCGCTTTGAGCTTCGGTGATTTTCATCAACGTTAAAAAAAGAACCGTGATGGCCGGACCGATAATCATCCCCCAAAAGCCGAAAGTTGCGAGTCCGGCAATGATGGCGAAAAAGATAATGAGTTCGTTGATTTTCTCTTGGGGCTTGATCAATTTTTGGTTGATGATTTTGATAATGACCGGTTTGATAAAGGTATCGGCAACGACTGAGATAACAATAATCGTATAGAGCGCGATAAACAGGGCATTTTCCGTATTTCCCAAAGAGAGTTCAAACAGGGTAAAGGGAAGCCACATCACTACCCCTCCGACAACAGGGATCAAGGATGCAAAGCCATACATAATTCCGAAAAGCAGACCGTTATATCCCATGTATTCGATCGCGAGACCAAACAAGGCTCCTTCAAATACGGCAGTGGCAATAATAGAGTAGAAAACGACACTCATGGAGGAACGCATCTCAAACATGATAAGGGTGCTCTCTTGTTGCGGAAAATGGGCGGAACGTTTGAAAAACTCAAAAATCTCCCGTCCATAGTAATGGGCGATAAAATAAAAGATCAAGATAAAAAGGGTCCCCGAGAGAAACGACATCGCAAAACTCCCGATCTCAGAAGCGTAGGCGATGATGTGCTGAGAGAATGCGGTAGGATCAAATTTGACTAACGAGGCCTCTATTTTTGCTTCGAAACGGGAGAGGTAAGGCGGTAGATGGGTTATCCAAGTATGGATTTTTGTCTCTATGGTGTTCATGATCATCGGATCAAGGTTTTGCATCATGAGCGAGATATGAAATAAAAAATATCCTAACGGTGCGAAGAAAAGCAACCCTAACATAAGGGTAGAGAGGGCGGAAGCCCAAAAACGGTTTTTGGTCAGATTAAAAAACCCCATTTGAATATGGTGGGTAGATATTGCCAAAAGCGAAGCAACGACGATACTCATCCAAAACGGCTTATATAAAATGTATATTCCGTAGGAAACAATCAATAGCAGTACGAGGGTAAAGTGCTCTTTTTTCACATTATTCCTTATTCAAACAGCCCGTTTTGCGGTATTCCGAATTTGAGCAGTTCATAGGTCTTGGGTGTGGCAACCCGTCCGCGCGCTGTCCGTTCCAAATAACCGTTAGCCAGCAGATAGGGCTCGAGTACATCTTCGATTGTCCCCTCGTCTTCACTCAGTGCCGCTGCGATAGTGGAGAGACCCATAGCGCGCCCTTTGGCTTCCATCAGGAATTTGAGGAGGCGTATATCCATCTCATCGAATCCGTTGGCATTGATCCCGAGTTGATCGAGAGCATAACGGGAGCGTTGGTGCAAGATAGTGTTTTCATTGGCAACATCGGCGAAGTCACGAACCCGCTTGAGGAGGCGCAAAGCGATACGGGGGGTTCCGCGTGAGCGTTTGGCGATTTCGTGCGCTGCCTCTTTGTCGATGCTTTTGCCCAATTTTGTGGCGGCTTGGGTGATGATACTGCATAGCTCATCAGGGGTATAAAACTGCATCCGAAAGTTCATCCCGAAGCGATCGCGCAAAGGGTTTGAGAGCATCCCCGCACGGGTAGTCGCACCGATGAGGGTAAAGCGGGGGAGATCGATTTTGACCGTTTGTGCCGCCGGACCGCTACCGATGATGATGTCGAGACGAAAATCCTCCATCGAAGGATAGAGGATCTCTTCGACGGCTGGCGAGAGACGGTGGATTTCGTCGATAAAGAGGATGTCCCCTTCTTCGAGGTTCGTGAGGATAGCGGCGAGATCACCGCTTTTTTCGATCATCGGAGCGGCGGTGACTTTGATGTTGCTTCCCATTTCGTTGGCGATAATGAGGGCGAGGGTCGTTTTCCCCAAACCGGGAGGTCCGTAAAAAAGGACGTGATCGAGAGCTTCTCGGCGTTTTGAACTCGCTTCGATAAAGACCCCCAGATTTTTTTTGATCTGTTCTTGTCCGATATAATCGTCCCATGCGCTGGGGCGCAACGAAGTCTCAGTGACCTCTTCGGCATTAAATTTTTCAATCTCTACAATACGTTCCACGTTATCGGATCCTAGTAAACATAATTTTCATCGGGGAATGAACGGGTTTGAACTTCATCGGCATAGGCTTTTACTGCATCTTTGACCGAAGCGGCACCGCTCATGTATTGTTTAACGAATTTTGGGACAAACGGCTCATAGAGTCCGAGCATATCAGAGAACACAAGAACCTGTCCGTCCACGCCGTTACCCGCACCGATTCCGATAACGGGAATAGAGATACTTTGAGCGACACGTGTTGCGACGTCGGCTTTAACCCCTTCGATGACGAGGATAAAAGCACCGGCTTGTTCAATCGCTTGGGCATCGGCGATCAGAGAGAGGGCTTCTGCTTCGGTTTTACCTTTGACTTTATACCCTCCCTCGGCACGAAACGCTTGAGGGAGTAATCCGATGTGTCCGCAGACGGCAATTCCGTTTGCCGTGAGATGGTGTACCAGATGGGCTTTATCCGCCCCCCCCTCGATTTTGACCGCATCGGATGGGGTTTCACGATAAACACGTATCGCATTCTCTAAAGCGCTCTTTTCATCGGTATAGGCTCCAAAAGGCATATCGGTGATGACAAACGTATTGGGTGCCCCTTTGCAGACCGCATTGGTATGATAAATCATTTGATCCATGGTACTGCTGAGGGTATCGCTATTGCCGCCAAAGCTCATATTGAGGCTGTCACCGACGAGGAGAATATCAGCACTTTCGCTAAAAAGACGGGCAAAAAGGGCATCGTACGCCGTGATCATGACGAGCGGAAGCGACCCTTTGCGTTTTTGAATTGAACCGATTGTCAGTTTTTTCATACTAAAAATATCCTCTATCTTTGTAAACATCTGCCTCATTTGAGGCAAGCTTTAGTGCCACAGCGGCAAGCGTAGTCAAGTGGGGCTTTGCTCCACTTACGTTTTATTAATAATATAGGCGTAGTTTACCCAAAATTTCCCTCTCAAAGTTATTGCATGGCATTTTACGATACGGGATTAATCAAAAGCTCGATATAATTCACCCATTATAGGAGAGTTCATTATGGGGATACGGAGTGCTCTGGAAGCCAATTTCGACTTCGAAATCATTGACGAATTTTTAGATCATTACGCAATGATGTCCGAAGTTATGGAATCTTTGATTATTGATTTGGGAAACAGTGAACGTTACCATCGCAGTATCGAAGAGCTATTCCGTATTTTCCATAATATCAAATCAGCTTCAGGCTATTTGCAGATTCAGCCGATGGTTCGTCTCTCAACATTTGTCGAAGATGCCCTTGAACAACTTAGAACCAGCGATAAGGTTGTCAATGAAGAGACCATCAACTGGCTCATCAGTGTTTCGGACATGTTTTTGCAGTGGCAAGAAGATTTCAAAATGGATAATGAACTCACTAAAATCCATTTTTCCCTTTTAATTTTACCCGATATGGAGAAAGCGTGAAGCAACTCGTAGCCTACATTACCGCAGGTTATCCTGATAAAAATTTTACCGTAGATTTGGCGTTAGCACTCGGTGAAAACGGTGTCGATACTTTAGAACTCGGAGTTCCGTTCTCTGACCCCGTTGCCGATGGTCCGGTCATCGAAGCGGCAAATCAGCGTGCTCTTGAAGCAGGTTTTCGTTTTGCCGACCTTTTAGATATTTCCGCTAGCATAGCCCCTAAAATCGATACTTTGTGGATGGGATATTTTAACCCGTTTTACCAATACGGTATGGAAAAATTACTCGATACGGCCAAAAGTATCGGGGTAAACGGTTTGATTATTCCCGATGTCCCGTATGAGGAAGCAAAAGCGTATCACACACTGTTTGAGAACCGTGGATTGGCGAATATCACTTTTGTCGCTCCGACCGACGGTGAAGAACGTATTGCACTTATTACGGCGCAAGCGCGCAAATTTATTTATCTCGTCGCCTATGCAGGGATTACCGGAAGCGGAAAAGCGGAAGATTTGGCTCCGGTACTCGAGATGATCAAACGTCATACCCAGACTCCGGTGTATGTCGGATTTGGGGTGAATGAACAGAGCGCGCGAGAAAAAGTGCAGGGGGCGGATGGTGTTATCGTCGGTTCGGCAATCGTGAATGTCCTTTTGGATGATAGCCTCTCTAACACGCAAAAAATCGCTAAATGCTGTGACATTACTCGCAACATCAAATCATTGATTAATAGTTAGAGCGTATGCGGCATTTGTAAAAAAATGATGCGTTATCGGATTCTCTTTTTACTCTTGGTGACGATAAACACTTTTGCCGATAATACGCTTTATGATACGCTCACGCAACTACCTCCGCAATCCGACAACACATTACGAGCATTGGAGGTTTCTCCTGATCCAATGACGGTTCAGGAGAATAATTTTACGGTTATCGGGCCTATAGACGATGATATCAAAGATTACCTTCCGACCGCTATGAATGTCAATGAAGCGCTGCCCTATCGCTATCGAGAAGTGGTTGAAGACTCGGTCTACTTGCAAGTTGTAATGCTTTCATCCATCGGTATTTTGGCTTTCTTGCCCGAAGATATTACCAACTGGAATGCCGCGAAACTCGAAGAAAAATCGCTATCTCAGCGATGGAAAGATCATGTCAGTACCAAGCCCGTTTGGGATAATGACAGCTGGGTTATCAACTATATCGGCCATCCGGTTGCGGGTGCATACTACTATACCTTAGCCCGAAATGACGGATTTACGATCGGTGAATCGGCGGCATTTTCCACGTTGATGTCCACCTTTTTCTGGGAATACGGGTATGAGGCCTTTGCTGAGGTTCCGTCGATTCAAGATTTGATTTTTACCCCGCTGGTCGGTTCTTTGTTCGGAGAGGGGATGTTTATGCTCGAGGGGAAACTGGATCAGCAGGGGGGAGTCGTTTTCGGGTCAAAAAGTCTGGGAAATATCAGCTATTTTTTCCTCGATCCGCTGGGAAGTATTGCCGATGGGTTGAAAGATACTCTTCTGTTTTTCAGGATTGATCTAGACGTCACCATGAGCATTCAGACGTATCCGCAGTTTCGTGTGATTCCCCATCATCTTACGGGGGAACCGACCGATTCGATCCTCTATGGTGATCGTGAGATCGGTTTCATTATCACCTTTCAGTAACTACGTATTCATTTACGCACCTTTGGGTATAATGCGCTTATAACTTCGGTTACCACGTGGGGGCGACATGGCTTCGACTGGATCAAGAAGGTTTAGGTTGCATCGCCGGACTGAGCAGCTCCGTTATACGGCTCACACTTGCTTAAACGCAAACAACACTAATTACCGTCCTGCTTACGCTGTAGCGTAAGTTTAATTTAATTTAGGACTGCGCTACCTCTCTATGCTATCACCGAGAGGGCTTGGCGTATAACCCCTGCGATAGCTATATTCTTGGAGTGTCTCGGACTTGAATGAATTTAGAGAATTGGATGACGTAGCTTTGCACGTTGTGTGATAGTCATCTGAAAAACAAACAACGTTACTAAGCATGTAGACGCCTTTACTTCCTTGGTTTAGGACTCCGGTTCAATCCCGGACGCCTCCACCAAACTCCCCTTTTATTTCTCTCTATGTCAAACTATTTTTATGATTTTGCCAATCCAGCCAAAATGATTTCTTCCATTTTAGAGCAGTTTGTTTCCATGCAATCAATGGATGCGGTAATAAAAGCGTCATCATTCAATGTATTCGCATAATCGATGTATTCGTACCCATTGTAGGTTGCGATCATGTCAAAAAACAACCGTAAAGCTCGACCGTTACCCTCATTAAATGGATGTAGAACAATCAGCTCACACATATAATACGCTAAACGTTTTGCAAATTCTTCACGCAGTATTAGTGATTCAAAATCACGCAGATAATTTTCGTTTTTAAGCTGTTTGAAAATATCACTCGAAAAGCTTTCTAAATTCATATAAGGGCAAAACATACTTGAACCCTTGGAAATATTGACGGTACGATATTTCCCTGCCCAAGTGTACAGTTTGTCGAATAGATGACGATGAATCGATATCAAATAATTTTTATCAAAGAGTGTGGTTTCTTCTAAGGTAGTATGGAAAAATTCATAGCTTCGCAAAAGAAGCTCTCGCTCTAGTTCGTGAATCAGTTGAGAGTCGTGAATGTCGAGTTTGTTGATGGGGATATCGCTGTCTTTGTAGTAAATATGATCGGAGGGAGGGTAATATTTCATTTATGAGAAAGGATTTTTTTGACTTGATCCTTCACTTCTTTTTTATCGACAGGTTTATACCCCTCAATCATTTGAGAGACATTCACTGCTTTAAGTGCTTTTTGTGCTGAAAAGGGAGGTTTGCTCATAGAACTATCCTTTTTTAATGACACTGATTATTTATGTATTTTATCATAGTTCAGAACAGATACAAAATGTAAAGATTGGTGTGCCTAAACTGTGTCAGAGTAGGGCGCTTTGTGACGGCAATTGAGTATGTTTAAAGTGAAGATTGAATACCTGACCCCTATTTCTTTACGGAGAGAATTCAAAAAAGATTGTGCTACACTATGTCACAACATGGTTTTGAGTTTGACTCCGTAATTAAGCCATTGGCTCAAGCCTATTTGGAACAGGTAAAAACTATAGCACGTTAAAATAAGTACATTTTTAAGTACATTTATTTTTTAAACTCTGCGCAGTTCTCCTAAAATAGGCGTAAAGATCGATTTAGTTTGGTGGTGGACGCCTCCACCAAATACTTCAAATTATTCTCCTTTCAAAAAAAAGAAAACTATCGCATTGCCCATTCAACAATCAAGTATAAAGTGAAGACTGAATACCTGACCCCTATTTCCTATTTCCCATTTCCAAAATCCTTTCCATACAGAACAATTAAGTAAAAATGAAGATTGAACACCTGACCCCTTAATTGCTTAATTGACCCCTTAATTTTAGTTCTTAATTATAATTATAAAAAATATTGCTATGTCAATAATTTTCTGTTTTTTATTTAAAAATCGTTTTTTTATATGGTTTTTGATATTATTTTAAAAATATTGGAGAGAAGATAATATGGCACAATTTTGGACGATGTTTAAAGCTTTTTTTATTAATTATTTTTGGCTTGGTTTATTATTGGTTTTACTTAGTTTATTGATTAATCAAAATATAAAACCAACAATGGTCTATTTAGTTTTGACTGTAAAAACATTTGAAACAGTGGGAATTTCATTGTTGATTGCTTCATTATTTAGTTATACATTTGAAAGTATTTCTTTTCAAGACAAAATGCAAAATATAGTCGAAAAAATTGTGATTAAGAAGAGTTTTTTAAGTAATTTGTCAAATGATAAAAAAAAGGAGGCATTACGCAACCTCCTGAAACCAAGTGAAGAAGAAATGGAAAAATATTCAAATATTGAAGATTATTATAATTATTATATTGATGAAACACTAAATGTTTCAAAAAAGAATGTACGCAGTAATTACAGTATTAATTTGAAAGCAAAATTTGATTCTGTAAACAAAAAAGTATACACGGATGGAATTTATTCTTATAGATTGTATCCAAGTGAAAATGGTTTTACTAATATTAGTGTCGGCTTTTTGAAAGAAGATACAGTATCGAAAGTAGATATTATAATAAATTTGCCTGATGGTCAAAGGAAAAAAATAATCGATTCAGAATTAGAATATAAGACTAATGATTTAGCAAGATATGCAGAAGTAAAAGTTGATCAAGAATTTCAAGAATATAAGCATTTGGATGTTGAATTACGTGTTATAGAATATGGATTTAACCATTGGATGAATGTTTTTTTTAAAGCCGAACAAGCTACTGATGGATTTAAATTTACTTTATATTGCGACGATGATATTTCAATTAAAACACATAATGTATTTGATGTAGGACATAACTATCATGTTGATCTAAATGGAGAGAAAAATGAAGTACACATTTCGTGCCATCAATGGATAAATGAAGGATCTGGTATATTAGTAATTGTTTCAAAACCAGATGAACAACAGGTTGCTGTTTAAAATAAAAAATAGCGGTCAGATACTCAATCTTCAATTTTTGTTTCAAAAACTCCATACTATATTAATCTATACTTTGACAAAGATGACCATTATAGTTGTATTTGCCTTGACAAATAGTATCACTTATGATACATTTAGTAAAATTAAAAGTATCAAATATGATGCTAAAAAGAAGCTACTATGTTTAAATCATTGATCCTATCCGAACTCAAAAAACAAAAAGAGGCGTTATCTATCCCTTATGAGGCTATTGCTTCACGCTCAGGATTGGGGATTGCTACAGTAAAGCGTGCATTTTCGGGACATGATATATCACTTGATACGCTCGACAAAATAGCGATAGCTTTGGGATGTGAGATTGCAATAAAACCGAAACAATCGGCGAAAGCACTCTATCAAGCGCAAATTGAGAAAAAAGCGCATGAGATCGTGAACCGTGTCGTCCAAACGTCTGCACTGGAAAATCAATCGCCGCGAAGCGAAGCACAAACAAAGATGCTCTCCCAAGCCAAAGCGATGATTGCTAAAATGCCGAAATCGCAAATATGGGCATGATTACGTTTGACAAAGAGGGAGAAACTCCTCTCGATGATATATCAGGGCTAAAGCTCAAAAAGATAACCACCCGTGCAGAACTCGACGATGCCGAAGCGCAAAACATTCTCAAAGCGTATGTTAAATACACTCTTAACCCGTCGGCTCTCAAAAAAGTAACGTTTGATTTGAGCTTTTTTCGTAAACTCCATAAAGAGATGTTTGGTGATGTTTGGAGTTGGGCGGGAGAATTTCGTACTACTCAAACCTCTATCGGCGTTGAAGCCAATATGATTCATCAACGTTTGTATCAGCTTCAAGACGATCTCAAATATTGGGAAAGCGAATGGGACTATCGTGATACGGCGGTACGTCTCCATCATACATTGGTCAAGATTCATCCATTTCCAAACGGAAACGGTCGATGGGCGCGACTCGCTACTGATCTATGGCTTTTAAAGATGGGGTATCAAGCTCTTTCATGGGGCGGGAATATTACCGAAGTGAGTGATGCGCGATTCGCTTATATCGCTTCATTAAAAGAGGCGGATCAAGGCAATTATGAACCACTTAAAAGCTTCATATTTAGTATTTGATTCTCATAAAAATATATTATGAGAATAACATTAATGTAGTTTTTAATGTAGTTTATTTTTTGTAATACTTTATTTATAGCCTTATTTAGCCTTTGTTTGATAGAGGACGCCTCCACCAAACCTCTTAAATTCCTTTTCACAATAAAACAAATTCATATCTCTTCATAATCCCAAAGTAATTATTTTTACGAATCATTTTCACACCTTGATATTCAGCGGTTAATAACTTTTTTGAATATATTGACACATCAGTTCAAAGGTGATAGAATGATGCAAGTTCATAGTAAAGGTTCTAAAATGTTAAACAATAACAATGAATGGATAGAAGAAGAAGGTACTCTTAAACGACTAAGACAGCTTACGTCTCAGCATTGGGTAGTTGCATATCGTGCCAGAATGAGTAATTATGAAATATTGATATGCCAAGAGATCAGTGCTTTGGGGAAAGTTCCTCTGATGGATGTTCTCGAGAAGATGGCTGCTTTCAAACAAACAAGCGAACATATACTGTACAAAAAAGATTTTATGTTTGTTTGATTCTTTTAACTTTTTTTTCTTTTCCTCATTTCTCCCACATTAAATAAACTAAGATATACCTTCAAGAGAGTATTTCAAAAAAAGTCAGTTATGGAATGACCCCCGTTTTATAGACACATTAGTTTTCCGCCAACACCTCATTTTTCGTTGATTCCAAAAAGTATCGTACCTCAAATTCGTTTGGAGATAGATAACCCAGATAACTATGCCGTCTTTTAGGGTTATAGAACATCTCGATATAATGGAATATTTTTGATTTTGCATACTCTCTCGTCACAAATATCTCTTTCCTGACGCATTCACGTTTCAAGGTTTTAAAGAAGCTTTCCACGACGGCATTGTCATAGCAGTTACCCCGTCTGCTCATACTTGGGATGATGTTGGAGTGTTTGAGCATACTTTGCCATTCATAGGAGCTAAACTGCGATCCTTGATCGGAGTGAAGTATCACACTGTGTTTCGCCCCCTGCCGCATCGTTGCCATTCTCAGTGCATCCATAGCGAGCGATGTCGTCATCCGATGGCTCATCCCCCATCCAATCACTTTGCGGCTGAAAAGGTCTAATACGACCGCAAGATACAACCATCCCTCGTAGGTTCGAATATAGGTGATATCCGTTACCCATGCTTCATTAGGTTTCTCTACGTTAAAGCACTGCTTGAGATGATTCGGATGGGCTTTATGGATACTGCCCGCTTTATGACGAGGCTTCTTTTTGAGAGTCCCCGCACCGTAGAGTCCGTTGGTAATCATCAAGCGTGCAACTCGTTTCCGGTTGACGGTGATTCCCGACTCGATTAGGTCTTTGTGGATATTTCGATAGCCGTAGGCGTTATTACTCTGTACATACGCTTCTTTGATCTGAACACTTAGCACTTCATTTGCCTTTGCCCGATCAGACATAGGCTCTTTCACCCAAGCGTAATATCCGCTCGGATGAACTTGCATCGCTTTGCACAAGCGTCGAATCCCATATAAGGGCTCATGAACCTGAATAAATGCGTACTTTATCCTTGGTTTCTGGCAAAGTACGCGGCGGCCTTTTTTAAGATATCACGCTCCTCGGTAACACGCTTGAGCTCCGATTTGAGCTTCTTCATCTCATCGTGTACCGTTTTTAATTGAGCATACTCAGCTGTAGATTGAGGATCTTTGTATCGGCTGACCCAAGTTTTTAGAGAATCTGGATGAATCCCCAATCTCTCTGCTACATCTTTGATCGCATAATTGTTGTTGGTGACTTGCTTTACTGCTTCTTGTTTGAACTCGTCTGTATATCTTGCCATTTATCTCTCCTAATCGTATTCCATGCCGATTATTATCGACGAAATTAACGAATTAAAAAGTGTCTAGTTTTTGGGGGTCATTCCAGTTACAATAATGATAAAAGAATATATTTGATCGTCTAAAAGGGTTGGAATGAATAGCTCTATTTATCTCGCACGTCAACCTATATTTAATGAGCGGGGCAATATTTTCGCGTACGAATTACTGTATCGGAATACCGAAAGCAATAGTGCTGACGTTGATGATAATTTACATGCTACTTCAAGAGTATTGGTTAATACGCTCAACTATATTGGGCCGAGTACGTTGACGTACGGGCTTAAAGCTTTTGTCAAAGTAGATGAAGTTTTTTTGATGGATGATATCGTTTATACTATCTCTCCCAGTTATTTTATTTTAGAAATCCTCGAATCAACTAGTATAACTTTATCTTTACTTGACCGAATATATCTCCTTCATAAGAAAGGCTATCGTTTTGCTCTGAACCATTGCAGTGCTGAAAAAGATTTTATCCGTCATTTTCACGCTGTATTGGACGTAATTGATTATGTGAAAATTGATATTAATCACGCTCTTGATCTTACTGAAATCCTCTTTTTCCTGAAAAATTATGATTGTAAAATCATTGCCGAGAAAATAGAAGATGAAACAAGTTTTACATTGGCTAAGTCCTGCGGATTTCATTATTTTCAGGGTTATTATTTTTGTGTACCGGATTTGCTGTCTAACGTTAATTTTGATCCGGATAAGAAGTTATTGCATGAGCTGATGTATTTGTTAAAAACACAGGCTCCATTGGATGAAATAGTCATAAAATTTTATAAATCCCCTTATTTGTCCATCAATCTTTTAAAATTTGTTAAACGGAACAAGGCTTTGGAACATGAGAGTGTCTCTTCTATCGAGCAGGCGTTACTTCTGATCGGTCGTGAGCGTTTGAACTCTTGGCTAGAACTTATGTACTATGCTAATGAAAAAATTGACGTAAAAGAAGATGGCAATGAGACATTACAGATAAATCTGCAAGTGTTGCAAAGAGCGTATTTAATGAAGGAATTAGCCTATAGCATAAAGAAAAGTACCAATTTTGCTAATATGGCTTACATGATAGGAATACTTTCTGTGAGTGAAATCATGTTTAAAGAAAGTTACAACAAGCTCATGGAACAGATTACCATTGACAAGGAAATAGCGAATGCACTTTTAGATCACAAAGGGGTACTCGGACGGATTCTGGAACTTGCTATCGCTATTGAAAAAAATGATCTTCTTTTGATCAGTTCCAATATCGTGGAACTTAATTTATCGGAACGGGAACTCAACACATCTCTCTTAAACAGTTACCAAAGAAGTGCGGCTGAATTGCATATGAAGGTATAAACACACATTAAACTATGGATGATAATAAGTCAACTTCATTTTATTTTCACCCCTTTTTTCTCTAGTATCGCCCAGTGCGCTTCATCATAATTGTAAATATCATCATAAATGGTAACCGTATTGCTATTTTCCGCGCTGATCGTCATATAGCGTAAAAAGATCGGGAGCTTTTTTTGAAGAGCGACAGAGGTATCGGGCTCTTCTAGCGTATCGGGGAGTTTATCATCGGGATTTCCCCATCGGTCCATGAGATAATCGTACAGCTTTTGAGGAGCGCTGAGGCGGATACATCCTGAGCTGAGGGCGCGGCCGGATTTTTTAAACAGTGCAGGGGTATTGGTGCCGTGGAGATAGACGAAATGGGAGTTGGGGAACAAAAATTTCACTTTTCCCAGCGGGTTGGTCTCTCCCGCATCGGTTTTAAAGGTATAGGGGATTTGCTTTTTTCCGCTGTATTGGCTCCAATCGATTTGGGTTGGATCGATTTCGTAGAGTTCGCCTCTGCCGTGTTCGTAGACCCGTATGTCGTGACTTAGGAGAAAAGCGGAGATATTTTTGCTCTCTAAGATGTCTTTGCGGACGATGGTTTTCGGTGCTGTCCATGAGGGGTTGAGGATGGCATGAGAGATGGTGCTGTACAAGATCGGAGTAGGACGTGAGCCCCTTCCGACGATGGTTTTCATCCGTAAGGTTTCATATCCGTGATCGAGTACTCTGAGGGTATAGGAGGGGATATTCACATCGATATAACTGCCGTTTTTTTCGATTCCTCGCGGTAGCCATCGGAACCGGTCGAGATTGATCAGCAGTTTTTGGATGATCTTTTGAGAGGTGGAACCATTTGTTTTTCCTGATCCCTTTTGATGCCCCGTCTCTTTGGCTTCGGCAGTGCGATAGATGTGTAGGGCATCTCGAAGAGCGTAGTACTCCTCGTAATCAGGCAAGAGCGATGAGAGCGAGCGGGAAATGCGGTGGAGTTTCAAATATTCTGCAAGGTATTCAGGATAGGAGATCGGCTCGATTTGCGGGCGGTCCCATTCAAACTTTTCATTTCGGGCTCTTTTGGTTTCACGAAGCTCATCGTATTTACTCACCCCTTCATTGAGATCTTTTGCCAAGCTCATATAGGCATCGCTCAGAAGAATATCGAGCCAGAAGAGGGGGCTCGCAATCGCATCGGATGCGTCGTATTCTCCCTTTTTGAGTTGCTCAATCGATTCGGATATTTCATCTCGGTGATAACGATTCGGATTTAGCCCTTCGTGATAGGAGTTATCGATAGCGCTCAGCAGTTCGGCAGCATCCGGTGTCAGCGTGCCGTTTTGATCCAACCATGCGATCGATTCGGATACTTTGCATCTTTGATTGTAAAACCGAGCTGTTTCGATCGGGTAGCTCAGGTGCTCAAATCGGGGAGACTTTTTTAACTGGATTAACTGCGCGCAAAAAGGAGGCTGTGTATCATCACTCCATGCGCTAACACTCCAAAAGATAGTAGTGATCAGGAAAATTTTCGCTAAAGAGAAGATGTTTTTTTCCATATAGGTAATTTCAGACGGTTTAGTGGGGATACTATAGCATAAAAAGCGCCATTAAAATAGTAGATAAATACAGTTCAAAACTTGACTTTATCTATTTATTACAGGTAAAATACTGTAATTTACAGTTTTTAAATATAGGAAAATAGATGAATATAACGATTGTCAATTTTAAAGGGGGAGTGGGTAAATCGATGATCGCCCACCAGCTTATCTCAGGATTCGGCTTTCACGGGTGTGAGATCGATCCTTACGGTTCACTCTCGGATCGGTTGCCGGAGAGGGTTGAGCGTGTTGATATTCAGCAAAAATCGATTCAACAGCCGGACAAAGAGACGATTTTTGATTTCGGAGGGTTTGATGATATCAAACTCGATCAGGCGATCAGCTATTCGGATCTGATCATTATCCCGTTTATCCCGACACTGGAGACGATACAGGGGACGGTGGATACGCTTGTGCGTGTCTCATCAGCGAACAAACCGATTTTGATGGTGCCGAACATGAGTCAAAAAGAGAACGATATCAATGATGCAAAATTTGTATTTGAAGAGACGTTGGGGTTTGAGATTGAGATGTTTCCGATTCCGATGAGTGTAGCCTTGCAAACGGCGATCAATGAAAACCGCTCGATCATCGATCTTTCACAGCAGGGGGGAATCAAAGCCTATGCGTATAAAAAAAGTTCCAATCTAATTCGAGATCTGCATGAAAAAATTCGAGAATACGAAAACGTATAAAAAGGGGAGCGATAATGGAAAACGTGAAAGAAAACAAGTTTGCCTCACGGGTGACACAGCGGGAACTCTCAACCCATAAAGAGATCCAAACGGCGAAACATCCCGGTGGGCGTCCGAAGAAAACTGCGGAGGTCAAGCAAAGTGAGAAAGTCTTTTTGACACTGACTAAAAGTGAAAAAGAGAAAATTGATGCCTATGTAGTCAAAACAGGTGAATCGATCGCCGGAGCAATCCGCAGAGCACTTAAAGAGATGGGGATGATATGATAGGAAAAAATATGGAACGTTTGATTGTTTTAGCGATGGCATTGGTTATGTTCGGAGGGTGTGTTCCACAGCCTGAAGTTACACCGCAAAAAGCGTGCATGAGTGCTTCACAGCTTAACGCATACGGATATGACCACCTCGAAAAGGTGGCAAAACTCTTACGTGAAGACAAAAAGAACATCGAATCGTTCGAAGGATTTATCGGTACGATGAAAGGGACCGTCGATAACTATGCGGATATGATCAAATCGAGCGTCTATATCAGTAATGTGGTCCGCTTTTTACCGATTCCCTACGCCGGAGAGGTTTCCAATACGACAAAACTAATTTCTAAAACGGTGTTAAATCTCGGCGGGGCAGCAAGTACACTGAATAAGTACAAAAATAGCACAGAGTATTTTCTCTCCAATTTCGATAAGCTGAACCGTTCACAAGCAAGCGCCGCAGAGATATCCAAGCTAGCGGTATATGCGGATACCAAACTCCTGAATGATGCGAAAAACCTCGAAAATTCGCTGAAAGAGATCTCGGCATCGACAGAGATGATGGCGGCAACGACACAGAGTATTGCCGATGCTCTTGATGCGACGGGAAATTATATGAATCAGGCGAAAAGTTTTGCAGGGTTATCACCCACTAGCGGGGATGATAAGTCTACGGTGATACAAAATCGAAATACGATTAATGCCCGTATGACACAGCTTAATCAAAAAATCGTTTCGTTGGAAAAGAGCGGACAAACGCATCGTTATAACATTGCTAAAGCACGGATTTATGCAGAGTTAGCGGTAGGGTTGGAGCAGTAAACAAATCTTCTGAATTAAAGAGGATAGGTGTCGGGAAGAAATACTTTTCTGATTTCATACACTTCTTCTTTACGCTCAAGAAGGGCTTGTATGCAGTCAGGATCAAAAAGGACTCCGGACTTAGAGTGTAAATAATCAAAGGTCTCTTCAATACTTCGTCCCTTATGGTAGGGACGAGGATTGCTCATCGCGTCAAATACATCTGCGACCGCCACAATGCGACTCTCAATCGGAATTTCTAAACCTTTCAGGTTGTAGGGGTAGCCGGTTCCGTTTAGGCGCTCATGGTGATAGCCTGTAATGTTGCGTAGCATCTGTGTATGATCATAATCACTTAAATCGAAACTGGAGAGGAGTATGTCGATAATTTCTACCCCTTTGAGCACATGTGTTTGCATGATTGAATATTCATCAGCGTCAAGCCGTCCCGGTTTGAGCAAGATATGATCGGGGATTCCCACTTTTCCGATATCGTGAAGGGGTGCATAGAGTAAAATATAGTTGATGAATTCCTCACTGAGATTATGGGTTTTAGCCAAAGACTCTGCGATCATACGGGAATAATGGGCAACTCTCGCAATATGATTGGCCGTTTCTTCATCTTTAAATCGGGTCATTTTCTGGGTCATAACAACGGCGGCCTGAAGCATTTTAAGCGGTAAAATACTCGACATGATCATAGAGCCGATCAGCCTAGTATAGACGGTGAGATGATCGCGTATCGGTTTGGTGAAAAATTCTCTTTCACTTGCATCAAAAAAAATAAATCCTAATAATTGGCCGTTTTGCTGAGACATCGGAACGGTAAAACTGGAACGAAAATAGGTATTAATAATATGACCGGATGGATCATCGATATCGCTAAAAAGCGATAGTTCATCGATGATTTCCGGTGTTTTATTTTTTGCGGTGGATTCAACGGCCGGAAAAAGAGAAAGCGGACGTTTATATTGTACAAGGGTTGAACCCGTTCCAGCGGGATTGGTAAACAGATGCAATTCATCCGTTTCAGCTTCGTAAAATCCGATAGCGATGTGTTTGAGATGAGGCCATTCCAGTCTTAACTGTTCATGAACATTAACAACTTGCTGACTAATATTTTTATAGTCCATGACAGCCACTCTCTCATTATATTTATGAATAATATATCGGGGAATGCATGGTTTGTCAAGGGGATTGAAAAGTTAGAGCCTTAGCCCCATAAGGGGTTTAAAGCGATGAAGTTTAAAAAATATTAATTGGACTTTTTCATAAATGCGGCAACGAGAACGATTGTGCTGCCGTTGATTTTTCCCTCGATGAATCGTGCATCATCGGTAAGACGGATATTTTTAACGATGGTTCCCCGTTTTGCGGTGAATCCTGCCCCTTTGACTTCGAGGTCTTTGATGAGCGTTACGGTATCACCTTCGGCGAGGATCGTTCCGTTGCTGTCGCGTTGTACGACCGGCCCGCCTTCATCACTAGAGGCTGTATTCAACATTCCTGCCTGCGCCCATGCTTTGACATCGTCTTCGAGATACATCATGTCGAGTTGATCTTGATCGCCCAAAGCGCTGAGAAGACGATACGCCATTACCTGTACGGCCGGAACTTGACTCCACATACTGTCAGAGAGACAGCGCCAGTGATCGCTGTCGAGGTTTTGAGGATTCTCGATTTGGCTTTTACAGGTTTCGCAGAGGTGGATTGATTGATCCACTGTTCCATCGCTCGGTGCAACTTCAAAAGAACTTAATCCCTCACTCGCACCGCATAATTCGCAAATATTTCCGCTTCGTTCTTCAATACTCATAATAACACCTTACATAATTAATAAGCGCATTATAGCGTATTAGGGGTGAGTGTAATTTATGAGGTCCCCATCAATGAGAACTTTCCCACCATTTCGGAGAAGTTGCAGAGCGTTTAACTCTTCTATGATTGTTCCCATAAACAAGGCTTTGAGGTGCATAACATAGAGGGAAAAATTATCCCTTTTGCATTTTTTTATTTCGTCTGCAAGAAGTGCCGGTGTAAGGTGTTTACTGTCATGTGCCAGTTTGGCAAAGCTGGAAGGAAAGGATACTTCTGTGATGAGGGTATGAATATTGGGACGCTCTTCGAGAAGTTCCCAGATTCGATCGCATTGATAGGTATCGGCAGTAAATAAAAGAGCGGAGCTATTTTTTTCGATGATGTAACCACAGCTCCCTTCGGTATGGTTGGTTTTAAAAGGGGTGAGGATGACATCATCGATGGGATAAGGGTGTTCGAGATCAAGTTCGATGAGTTCTATGGTTTTATCGGTATGTCCGATGAGGGTAATTTCTTCGAAATTGGGCCAAACACGGTGATTGAAAATAAATTGGCGCAGATCATCGAGCGTTGCTTTGAGTCCATAAATTTTGAGAGAGATACTTTTCTGGGTGACAAAAAGATCGGCGAGAAAAGGGATATCGATAATATGATCAAGATGCGAATGGGTGAGAAAAATATGCTCTATCGTAAAGATATTATCGCCAAACGTATTAATGATGTTTCCGGCATCAATGACACAATGTTCGCTGACGCGTAAACATGTCGTTCCCTGTGTGGGGGTTCGGGTGCCGCCGGTTCCTAAAAATTCGATGCTTTCCATATCTTCACCCTTGCGCTATGAACGTAAATTATAATACAAATCGTGTGAATTTACGTTTTAAAAATAGGTGATCGTTTTATAGGCAGCTAATGTTCGATAAATTGGAGCAAGTTGTGTTATCCTTGCTGAAGATATAACATACGTATGCGCAAAGGAATCCGATGTCGCTCAAAGTTGTCCTCTCCCATAAAACTCATTATGCCTTTGATAAACCGATCAATCTTTCTCCTCATGTGATCCGTCTCCGTCCCGCTCCCCACAGCCGTACTCCTATTGAAGCCTATTCGCTTAATATCAAACCGGATGATCATTTTATCAACTGGCAGCAAGACCCGTTCGGGAACTATCTCGCACGGATTGTTTTTCCCGAAAAAACGACTGAACTTTCCATTGATGTTGAGGTATTGGCGGAACTCGTGAGTATCAACCCGTTTGATTTTTTTGTCGAAGAGTATGCGACCAATTTTCCGTTCAAATATAAAAAGGAGCTCAAAAAAGAGCTGGCTCCCTATCTGAAAGTTACCGAAAGAGGAAAACGTCTCAGCGAGTTTGTTCACTCTATCGATTTGACTCCGCGTTCCATTAATGATTTTTTAGTAGAGTTAAACAGTAAGATTCATCAGTATCTAAACTATACCCTTAGAATGGAGCCTGGAGTTCAAACGTGTGCTGTGACACTCAAAGGTAAAACAGGTTCGTGCCGCGATTTCGCATGGCTTTTTGTGCAGGTGCTTCGTCATTTGGGTCTTGCGGCCCGCTTTGTTTCCGGGTATCTCGTTCAGCTCTCCGCCGATGTCGCCTCATTGGACGGTCCGAGCGGTCCGGTGGAAGATTTTACCGATCTGCATGCGTGGACGGAAGTTTATATCCCGGGTGCGGGGTGGATCGGTTTGGATGCGACGAGCGGTCTTTTTGCGGCAGAGGGGCATATTCCGCTGGCGTGTACCCCAAATCCTGAGAGTGCCGCTCCGGTCGAGGGGGCGATGGACAAATGTGAGGTGGAATTTACTTATTCCAACACCGTCACGAGAGTCTTTGAATCTCCCCGCGTAACGAAGCCATATCGTAGCGAGCAGTGGGAAGCAATCGATCAACTGGGGTATCAAGTCGATAAAGAGTTGCTGGAGAATGATGTTCGCCTTACGATGGGGGGAGAACCGACATTCGTCTCTATCGATGATATGGAATCATCCGAATGGAATACCGAAGCGGACGGTCCTCATAAACGGGAGTTGGCCAATGTCCTCTCCCGCAGATTGCTCAAAAGTTTCGGCAAAGGGGGATTGCTCCACCACGCTCAGGGGAAATGGTATCCGGGTGAGCCGTTGCCTCGTTGGATGTCTACGATTATTTGGCGTAAAGACGGTCAAGCGATTTGGAACAACCCTGATCTATTGGCGAGTTTGGATCAAACCTTCGATTACGCTCCTGAAGATGCGCGGAAATTTTTAGCCAAACTTTGTCTGAATCTGGGGATCAGCGATAAAAATATCCATGATGCCTATAACGATCCCCTTGTTGCACTTCTCCAAGAATCATTGTTGCCGATCGATATCGATCCGATGAAAGTGACGTTAAAAGATTCATTGGAACGCCGTGCCTTGGCAGAGAGCCTCTCAAGCGGGATTGATAAACCGGCAGGATTTGTATTGCCTCTGAATTGGGGAACAACACGCTGGGTAACGTGCCGATGGGAATTCCGACGCTCACAGCTTTTTCTTGCACCGGGTACTTCGCCTGTCGGGCTTCGTCTTCCTCTCGATTCATTGACCCATAAACCGCATATAGAGCTGGAAGAAAGTTTTGAACCTGATCTCTTTGGGGCTTTCCCTTCGTTAGGTGAATATCACAGTGCGGTAAAAGCACGTGCGGAGAAAGTGAAGAAAACGACTAAAAAAACTGCCGATTACGAGGTCTTTGTCCGTACGGCACTCAGTATTGAGATACGCGAGCAAAAACTTTTTATTTTCCTCCCTCCGATTACCAATACCGAAGCCTTTTTGGATCTGATCGCTTCGATTGAGGAGACGGCGGAAGCACTGAAAATGGCGGTGATGATCGAGGGGTATGAACCACCGAACGATCTGCGGATCGAGAAGATGCGTGTCACTCCCGATCCGGGGGTTATCGAGGTCAATATCCATCCGACGTCGAGTTGGGGCGAACTCACCGGAGTGATTGATACACTCTATGAAGAGGCGCATCAATCACGCTTGGGAACATTGAAGTTTATGCAAGACGGTAAACAGATGGGAACGGGGGGCGGAAATCACGTCACGATCGGTGGTATCAGCCCGAGTGACAGCCCGTTGCTCCGTAATCCTGATCTTTTACGCTCCCTCATTACGTTTTGGCAGCACCATCCGAGTTTGTCGTATCTTTTCTCAGGTCAGTTTATTGGTCCCACCTCTCAGGCACCGCGTGTCGATGAGGGGCGGTTGGAAAATCTTTACGAACTTGAGATTGCGTTTAATCAAATCCCTGAGGGTGGTGAAGTACCGTTTTGGCTTACCGATCGACTCTTCCGTCATATGCTCACCGATTTGACCGGAAATACCCATCGAAGCGAGTTTTGTATCGATAAACTCTATTCACCTGATTCTTCGACGGGGCGGTTGGGGATTTTGGAACTTCGCGGATTTGAGATGCCGCCGCACGCGCAGATGTCGCTGATGCAGATGTTACTGGTCCGTACACTCGTTTCACTCTTTTGGAAAAAACCGTACAAACACAAGTTGGTACGCTGGGGGACACAGCTGCACGATAAATTTTTGATCGAACATTATGTTCGTGAAGACATTCGTGACATTGTGGAGTTTTTGCGCTCCGAGGGGTATGGATTTGAAACCGACTGGTTTAATCCGTTTTTTGAATTTCGATTTCCGCTTTATGGGATGAGTACGATCGAGGGGATTCATTGTGAACTGCGTGGAGGTATCGAGCCGTGGAACGTATTGGGAGAAGAATCGAGCTCGCAGGGGACCGCCCGTTATGTCGATTCATCGCTGGAGCGGGTACAGGTACGGGTACGTGATTTCGTGAGTGAGCGTTATGTCCTCACCTGCAACGGGGTACGCGTTCCTCTCGTCTCTACGGGGATTGAGGGGGAATACGTCTCCGGGGTGCGCTACCGTGCATGGCAGCCGTGGTCGGCACTCCATCCGACCATCGGGGTTGATACGCCGCTTGTGTTTGACATCGTTGATACGTGGAACCGCAGATCGATGGGAGGATTCACCTATTTTATCGCCCATCCGGGTGGACGCGCGTACGATACTTTCCCGATCAATACCCTAGAAGCGCAATCACGCCGTATCAGCCGCTATTGGGGATTTGGCCATACTCAAGGGGAGATAGACGAGGTACACGAGCCGATCAAACAGGACCTCGCAGGCGAAGAGGGGACTTCACGCAAAGTATTAGCCCATCCGAAACAAAAAACGTTTACGTATCAGGAATTGCCGGGATCACTGGAATACCCGCATACCCTCGATCTGCGCCGAAAATGGAGCCCTAATGCACAATAAGATAAAATTCGTTACTTTATTGAAAAGGTAAATGGATTGAACTCTATGTTTGAACGCTATTCTCAAAGCTCATTGTATGATGAGATGTTTGATCAGGATAAAAATATCCGTCCCCATTGGGAGGCGTTAAAAAACAACCTTGAAAAAATCGGTTTGGAACAACTCACTACCAAACAAAAAGAGATCGACTGGCGTTTGGAAGATAACGGTGTTACTTACAATGTTTATAACGACCCGGGAGGATTAAATCGCCCGTGGAAACTCGATCCGATCCCATTGGTTATCGAAGAATCGCAATGGAAGATTGTCGAAGAGGGGCTAAAACAGCGCTGCAAGCTCTTTAATTTTTTGCTGCAAGATATATACGGGGAACAGAAAACGATCAAAGACGGCATTATTCCGATGGAAATTATTTATGCTCACGGCGGCTTTATGCGTGAAATGCACGGGATGAAAATCCCCTTGAGTATTTACGCTGCCGATATGGCACGGGGGCCGGATGGGAAACTGTGGGTGATCAACGATCGTACACAAGCACCATCGGGTTTAGGATATGCGATTGAAAACCGTCTTACGATGAACGCAACGATGCAGGATCTTTTTGAGGGGATTTCGGTTCAGAGGCTGTACGATTTTTTTGAAACGTTTAAATCTCTTTTCCAAAATAACAGTCGAAATTTTGATCCTCTTAATATTCTTCTATCCCCCGGACCGCACAATGAAACTTATTTTGAACATGCTTATCTCAGCTCTTTTTTAGGACTTACTCTCGTTCAAGGGCAGGATTTATTGGCTAAAAATGGAGCCCTCTGGCTTAAAAGCCTCAAAGGGCTTCGCCGTGTCGATACGATTTTACGCCGTGTGGATGAAAACTATTGTGATCCGTTGGAACTTCGTTCTGATTCGCAGCTGGGTGTCGCAGGTTTGGTTCAATCGATCAGATCCGGTGGCGTAGGAATGATCAATCCACTGGGAAGCGGAGTATTGGAAAATTTGGGATTGAACCCTTTTATGCCGCATCTGGCCCGTTATTTTCTCGATGAAGAGCTTATTTTGCCTCAAATCGCTACGTGGTGGTGCGGTCAAGCCAAAGAGTTAGAGTTTGTGTTGGAAAATATGGAACGTCTCATTGTTAAAACAATCGATCGTGTGGATGAAAAACATACTTTTGTGGGTAAACAACTGAGTAAAAAAGATCTCACTAGCTTACGAAAAGCGATTCTTGAACAGCCGCATCGTTATGTCGGACAAGAGGAAGTGGAGTTCGCTAATTGCCCTACATTGATCAAAGAATCGATTGAACCTCGAAAAGCGGTGATTCGTGCCTACACAATAACCCAAGAAGATACTTATACTCTGATGCCAGGAGCATTGGTACGGGTTGGAATGAATATCGACTCACTGATGGTATCCAACCAATTCGGAGGGAGCAGTAAAGATTTATGGGTACTGGGTGAATCATACAGTGTTCCGTTGAGCCCAATATTTCATTCCAATGCCGCTTTTGAAAATTCGTTTGAAAACATTCCAAGCCTTCGGGCGGAAAATCTTTTTTGGTTGGGACGATATTTAATGAGGGCGATCATTACGGCGCGTATGATCCGAACTACATTGAAATACATGACGAATGCCTCTCGGTATGATCATATTTCAAATCGCCAAACGCAGGAGATGTTGAGTAAAACACTGACCCATGTAACGATGACCTATCCGGGATTTTTGGAAGAAAACAGAGCGATTTCACCATTTGATGAAATTGCATCGGTCAGTTTTAATGGGGGACGGGTTGGAAGTTTGGCACAAATAATGACGATGCTCTCTGGCACCAACACGTATGCCAAAAATCTTTTACCTTTGGAAGCCTCCCGTATTTATGAGCGTATGACTCATGAATGGAATCAATTCTGTCGCGAAGAGAAACCGCATCCCCGTTATATGATCCATAACCTTGATAAACTGTTGATGCAGTTAATGGCCTACAAAGAACTTATCCAAGAGAGTTTGTTCGCAGATCAGGGATCGATACTCTATGAGATCGGTGCACGAATAGAGAGATCACAATTGTTGATCTCAAAAGCGAGAAGTTTGCTCACTCCGGCGTATGATGGCGTGAGTGAGTATGAAGTCTTAGAGACATTGCTCGGCACCTGTGAGAGTTTGAACGCTTATCGTGCCCGTTACCGTTCATCGTATGATATGCGTAACGTCATTGAATTTTTACTGCTGGATATCAATTTCCCTAAATCATTGATCAGCGAGATTGATGGATTGATGAAATTGCTTCCTCAGTTGCCGAAGTTTAAAAATGCTACCTATCTTACAAGATATGAAGAACCGATATTTGAGGCATTTTCAATGATACGCTTGAGCAAACCGGATGATCTTGCTGCATTGGCGGAGGATGAATACATTAGAGCTGAGCTTGATACGCTGTTGTCACAACTCTCATCCAGATTGCTCCTAGCTTCGGGTGAGTTATCCAAGACCTATTTTGCCCATTATGATGAGTAGCCAATGATTTATACAATTTACCACAGTACCCGATTCGTTTATCAACATGAGGTGGGGTTTAGCCATAACCTCATTCGACTTCAGCCTAGAGATACTGAAATTCAAAAAGTACTCAATTTTGATCTCACCATTGAGCCTATCGCCGCTGAGATAGAGTCGTATGACGATTTTTTTGGAAATCACCTTCATCATCTCTTGGTGCGGGAACCTCATACGATACTCAGTGTAGCGGCTCAGTCGCGGGTTGAAATCAATTTTAATGCCTTAGAACGCCTTCAGGAAAATACGCAGAGGGTAATTGCCCTTACCTTTGCGCAGGCACAGGAGCGGATGATGTTTCTCACCCCTGAAATTATCGAAGCAAAACAATTTTCGCTAAAAAGCCCGCTGTTGCCGATTGCTTCAGTAGAAATTGTAATGTACGCTTTGGAATCGATTAAACCTGAACGCTCGTTATATGAGGGCGTTAAGGAATTTATGGGACGGATATTTACGGATTTTTCCTTTGTCAGCGGGTTTAGTGATCTCAGTACCCCTGTGGAGACAGTTTTTACGGAGAAAAAAGGGGTGTGTCAAGATTTCGCCCATTTTGCATTGACTGCATTGCGCGGAGTTGGGTTATGTGTCCGTTATATGAGCGGTTATATCGAGACAACACCGCAGGAAGGTTCAGAGAAACTGTTTGGCTCCGATGCATCGCACGCATGGTTCTCCGTCTTTTTCCCGGGATTTGGATGGTTTGATTTTGATCCGACGAACAACATGGCCCCGCTTGATCAACATATCCTTTTAGGATTTGGTCGTGATTATGGAGACATCTCTCCAATGCAAGGAGTAGTGAGCGGAAGCGGTTCGAGTCATTTAGGGGTGATGGTGGATGTCTCTTTGGAATAAATTTTCCCGAAACCCTATATATAATGAAGCGTTTGATACGTTTGGAAATCTTTTTCGAAATTCTCTAAAATTTCTTCCCAGAAGCTCTTGACTTCTTTCCCTTTTTCCCCTATAATTCCCGTCCACAAACGATGAGACGCTTCGAAAAGAAGAGTTAAGTTTGAGTTTGAGATCATTGAAAACTAAGTAGGTCAAACGGTTCGAGACGGTGTCTTCGAGACGTTGACCTTATGTCAACACAATACAACAACCGTCTATTTACTTTGATTGGGTTAACCAATCACCAAAAAGTAAAATAGATAACAATTTATGAAGCCAATGATTTTAACATCTTGGGTCATAGGATTGGACAAACCAATTATGGAGAGTTTGATCCTGGCTCAGAGTGAACGCTGGCGGCGTGCCTAACACATGCAAGTCGAACGATGATGGAGAGCTTGCTCTCCTGATTAGTGGCGCACGGGTGAGTATACCATAGATAATGTACCTCTTAGTTCGGGATAGCCACTGGAAACGGTGATTAATACCGGATACTCCTTCTTACTTTAAGGTAAGTCGGGAAAGTTTTTTCGCTAAGAGATCAGTCTATGTCCTATCAGCTAGTTGGTGAGGTAATGGCTCACCAAGGCTATGACGGGTATCTGGTTTGAGAGGATGATCAGACACACTGGAACTGAGACACGGTCCAGACTCCTACGGGAGGCAGCAGTGAGGAATATTGCACAATGGAGGAAACTCTGATGCAGCAACGCCGCGTGGAGGATGACGCATTTCGGTGTGTAAACTCCTTTTAAGAGGGAAGATAATGACGGTACCTCTTGAATAAGCACCGGCTAACTCCGTGCCAGCAGCCGCGGTAATACGGAGGGTGCAAGCGTTACTCGGAATCACTGGGCGTAAAGGGTGCGTAGGCTGGCTTCTAAGTCAGATGTGAAATCCAATGGCTTAACCATTGAACTGCATTTGAAACTGGGAGCCTAGAGTTCAGAAGGGGCAGATGGAATTAGTGGTGTAGGGGTAAAATCCGTAGATATCACTAGGAATATCAAAAGCGAAGGCGATCTGCTGGGATGATACTGACGCTGAGGCACGAAAGCGTGGGGAGCAAACAGGATTAGATACCCTGGTAGTCCACGCCCTAAACGATGAATGCTAGTCGTCGGGGAGCTCGTCTCTTCGGTGATGCACTTAACAGATTAAGCATTCCGCCTGGGGAGTACGGTCGCAAGATTAAAACTCAAAGGAATAGACGGGGACCCGCACAAGTGGTGGAGCATGTGGTTTAATTCGAAGATACACGAAGAACCTTACCTGGCCTTGACATGGTAGGAACCCTTAAGAGATTAGGGGGTGCTAGCTTGCTAGAACCTACACACAGGTGCTGCACGGCTGTCGTCAGCTCGTGTCGTGAGATGTTGGGTTAAGTCCCGCAACGAGCGCAACCCTCGTCGTTAGTTGCTAACAGTTCGGCTGAGCACTCTAACGAGACTGCCTTCGTAAGGAGGAGGAAGGTGAGGACGACGTCAAGTCATCATGGCCCTTACGGCCAGGGCTACACACGTGCTACAATGGGGCGTACAAAGAGCTGCAATACCGCGAGGTGGAGCCAATCTCTTAAAGCGTCTCTCAGTTCGGATTGTTCTCTGCAACTCGAGAACATGAAGCTGGAATCACTAGTAATCGTAGATCAGCTATGCTACGGTGAATACGTTCCCGGGTCTTGTACTCACCGCCCGTCACACCATGGGAGTTGATTTCACCCGAAATCGGGATGCCAAACTGGCTACCGCTTACGGTGGAATTAGCGACTGGGGTGAAGTCGTAACAAGGTAACCGTAGGAGAACCTGCGGTTGGATCACCTCCTTTCTAAGAGTAACGACGAATCCTTCATTGGATTGCGTCATCTTAAAAAATCTCACAGAAGTATTGTCTTGACCGTTTACCTACTTAGTTTTCAGTGATCCATGTTATTTGACATAATACATATGGGTTTGTAGCTCAGCTGGTTAGAGCACACCCCTGATAAGGGTGAGGTCGATGGTTCGAGTCCATTCAAACCCACCAGATTTTAAGACATAAGCATAAAGCTTTCGGCTTCACGTACTAGAGTACGCTTTGCCTCACCTTTATACTTCTTTCTCAAAATCACGATCACTTATCTGGGGAATTAGCTCAGCTGGGAGAGCGCCTGCTTTGCACGCAGGAGGTCAGCGGTTCGATCCCGCTATTCTCCACCAGATCTAGATCAGAATACAAAGTCTGATTCAAGTACTTAATTTAGAGTATTTGAATTAGACTTTAAAAGTCTAATGTTATTTGAATTATTATTGTTAAGTCGTCAACTAAATATGTTTGACATAGAGAAATCTATGAGAAACAAATTTAACATAATACAAAGAGATTTGTATTACGTAACTACAAACACATTTCACCGTCTTATTCTTAATAAGGCGGTGAGCGCAAATTAGAAAAAGATATTAAGGGCCATAGGTGGATGCCTTGGCTGGTAGAGGCGATGAAGGACGTATTAGGCTGCGATAAGCCTCGGGGAGCTGCCAAAGAGCTTTGATCCGGGGATTTCCGAATGGGGCAACCCAACATATCGAGAGGTATGTTACCCTACGGGGGGCGAACTCAGGGAAGTGAAACATCTCAGTACCTGAAGGAATATAAATCAAACGAGATTCCCAAAGTAGCGGCGAGCGAAATGGGATTAGGACAAACCGATTGCTTGCAATCGGGGTTGCGGACTGCATACGGCATTGCGAGTCGATAGAAGAATGAGTTGGAAAGCTCGACCATAGAGGGTGATAGTCCCGTACTTGAAATTGACAGACAGCTAGCAGGATCCAGAGTAGGTCGGGACACGTGTTATCTTGACTGAAGCCGGGGGGACCACCCTCCAATCCTAAATACTACTACCAGACCGATAGCGAACTAGTACCGTAAGGGAAAGGTGAAAAGAACTGCGGTGAGCAGAGTGAAATAGAACCTGAAACCTATGGCTTACAATCATTCGGAGCCCTATTCTTTATGAAGGGTGACGGACTGCCTTTTGCATAATGAGCCTGCGAGTTGTGGTGTCTGGCAAGGTTAACCTCACGGGAAGCCGTAGCGAAAGCGAGTCTTAATAGGGCGAATTAGTCAGATGCTGCAGACCCGAAACTAAGTGATCTATCCATGAGCAGGTTGAAGCTGGTGTAAGAGCCAGTGGAGGACCGAACCGGTGGGTGTTGAAAAACCCTCGGATGACTTGTGGATAGGGGTGAAAGGCCAATCAAACTTAGTGATAGCTGGTTCTCTCCGAAATATATTTAGGTATAGCCTCGAGTCGTAACATGAAGGGGTAGAGCACTGACAGGGCTAGGGCTGCTTACCGCGGTACCAAACCCTTTCAAACTCCGAATACTTCATGCGTAATCTCGGGAGTCAGGCGGTGGGTGATAAAATCAATCGTCAAGAGGGGAACAACCCAGACTAACAGCTAAGGTCCCAAAGTCGTATCTGAGTGGAAAAAGATGTGGAGTTGCTGAGACAATCAGGAAGTTGGCTTAGAAGCAGCCATCCTTTAAAGAAAGCGTAACAGCTCACTGATCTAGCGATTCTGCGCTGAAAATATAACGGGGCTAAGATACGCACCGAAGCTTTAGATTCGTATTTATACGAGTGGTAGGAGAGCGTTCCAAACAGCGTTGAAGGTATACCGGTGAGGAGTGCTGGAGCGTTTGGAAGTGAGCATGCAGGCATGAGTAGCGATAAAAGCAGTGAGAATCTGCTTCGCCGTAAACCCAAGGTTTCCTACGCGATGCTCGTCATCGTAGGGTTAGTCGGGACCTAAGTCGAGTCCGAAAGGGGTAGACGATGGCAAGTTGGTTAATATTCCAACACCGACAATTGTTCGTTTGAGTGATGGGGGGACGCATAGGGCTAATCGAGCTCACTGATGGAATAGTGGGTCGAAGGACGTAGGCTGAAACATAGGCAAATCCGTGTTTCATTAGGCCGAGATCTTACAGGCCGAGCAAAATCTTCGGATTGCGCTTGGAATCGATGATGCCGTCGTGCCAAGAAAAGCCTCTAAACGAGAACAATTGTCGCCCGTACCGTAAACCGACACAGGTGGGTGAGATGAGTATTCTAAGGCGCGTGGAAGAACCCTGGTTAAGGAACTCTGCAAACTAGCACCGTATCTTCGGTATAAGGTGTGCCCTAAGTATGTGAAGGAGCTAGCCTCTGGAGCAGAACCGGGTCGCAGCAAAGTGTCCCTCCCGACTGTTTACCAAAAACACAGCACTCTGCTAACTCGTAAGAGGATGTATAGGGTGTGACGCCTGCCCGGTGCTCGAATGTTAAAAGGATGTGTCAGCGCAAGCGAAGCATTGAATTGAAGCACGAGTAAACGGCGGCCGTAACTATAACGGTCCTAAGGTAGCGAAATTCCTTGTCGGTTAAATACCGACCTGCATGAATGGCGTAACGAGATGGGAGCTGTCTCAACCAGGGATCCAGTGAAATTGTAGTGGAGGTGAAAATTCCTCCTACCCGCGGAAAGACGGAAAGACCCCGTGCACCTTTACTATAGCTTGACATTGCTATTGGGATACTTTTGTGCAGGATAGGTGGGAGCTGTTGATGCTGTGACGCTAGTTGCAGTGGAGGCAATCTTGAGATACCACCCTTGAGTATTCTGATAGCTAACTCGCATGCGTTATCCGCATGGAGGACACTGTCTGGTGGGTAGTTTGACTGGGGCGGTCGCCTCCTAAAAAGTAACGGAGGCTTACAAAGTTCGGCTCAGAAGGGTTGGAAATCCTTCGTAGAGTATAATGGCATAAGCCGGACTGACTGTAAGACAGACAAGTCGAGCAGAGTCGAAAGACGGTCATAGTGATCCGGTGGTTCTGTGTGGAAGGGCCATCGCTCAAAGGATAAAAGGTACGCCGGGGATAACAGGCTGATCTCCCCCAAGAGCTCACATCGACGGGGAGGTTTGGCACCTCGATGTCGGCTCATCGCATCCTGGGGCTGGAGCAGGTCCCAAGGGTATGGCTGTTCGCCATTTAAAGCGGTACGCGAGCTGGGTTCAGAACGTCGTGAGACAGTTCGGTCCCTATCTTCCGTGGGCGCAGGAGAGTTGAGGAGAGCTGACCCTAGTACGAGAGGACCGGGTTGGACGTACCACTGGTGTACCAGTTGTTCTGCCAAGAGCATCGCTGGGTAGCTACGTACGGATGTGATAACCGCTGAAAGCATCTAAGCGGGAAGCCAACTCCAAGATGAACTCTCCCTGAAGTTCCCTTGAAGACTACAAGGTTAATAGGCTAGGTGTGTAAGAGAAGTAATTCTTTCAGCTGACTAGTACTAATAGAACGTTCGTCTTTTTTACATATGATTTGTGCTCTCACCGCCTTATTAAGCATAAAGGTGAAATGCGAATGCAGTTACGAGTTGTTGACGACTTAACAATAAAAATACATCTAACAAAACTCTCAGAATAGAGTCTATCTCGGTAGATCCTCTTCTGAGTGTTCAGGTGGCTATAGAGAGGGGGAAACGCCCGGTCCCATTCCGAACCCGGAAGCTAAGACCCTCATCGCTCATAATACTGCATCTTTCAGGTGTGGAAACGTAGGTCGCCGCCTGGCCTCAGATTTATCCTTCTTTTCTAACTTCTTTTTTAAACAATCACAAGCACACCTTTTTACAATCACATAAACATAAATACTATCTTATTGTTGTTATTAAATTTGACAATTATATTTTTACAAGCTACAATCTAATACTTTAATTAATTGAGGTTAGATATGGTTAAAATACTCACAATTCTTTTGCTCATTTTTTCCCTTGCTATGGGTTCGGTCAATATCAACAAAGCTAATTCAGCACAGCTGCAATCTCTGAATGGCATCGGTCCGACCAAAGCACATGAAATTTTAAAATATCGTAAAGCTCATGGCGGATTTAAAAGTGTAAATGAATTGGTAAATGTAAAAGGAATCGGACCTAAAACACTGCTCAAGCTAAAATCTCAAGTGAGTATTCGCTAAGGAATATATACCTTATCAATCATTTCGTTGTATTCGCTTAAGCAATCACTATCTGCTGTGAGTCCGCCACCGCTCTTATAAATCAGTTTTCCCTCAATGTTTTCAATAAATCGGATAGCCACGGCGCTGTAGAGATTTTTACCGTCAAAGCGGCCAAATATACCTGTAAAATATCCTCGATCGTATCCTTCGATCTCTTTTATTATTTCTACCGTTTTTCTCTTTGGTGTACCGCTGATACTTCCCGCAGGCAACAGGGCGGAAATGATTCCTCCTATATTGTCTTTCCAGTTGCTTTCCAATCTACCTGAAATATGTGAACTTACTTGGTGAAGTTTTTTATCGCCTGCATTGATTGTGGTGATGTAGCGGAACTTTTCGACTTTAATCTCTTTGGCGACAATTCCTAAATCATTACGGAGCAGATCAACGATCATCGTATGTTCAGCTAGTTCTTTGGGGTCATTCAAAATGGTATCGATTGCATTAAACAACGAGGCATCGATTGTCCCTTTCATCGGGTAGGTATGTATAGTATCTCCCTCAATCGTGATAAAAGGCTCAGGTGAGAAGCAGACAAACTGATCCCTCACGCGAAGTTTATAAGGGGCATGAGCCATCGTGTAGATCTCTTTTAGTGTGTACCCGGGTTCAATGGGGGTGGGTTGTGTCAGATTGAGCAGGTAGGTATTTCCGTTTCGGATATTCTCTTGGACCACATCGAATTTCTGGCGGTAATGCTCGAATGAAACAGGTAAAAAAGGCGGTTTATGGGGTGCATTTGTGGTATCGGAGCCGCTGTTAAAAGCAAACTCAATGTCTTTTTCGTGAAGCTCTTCGAAGGTGAAACAATGGAAGTTTTCTCCGATGAAGTCGGTATAAAAAAAACAAGGAACTCCCGATGAAACGAGGGAGCTGAAACGTTGGAGCATTAGGCGATAAGTGCTTTAAGAACAGCCATACGTATGGCTACACCGTTGCGTACTTGCTCTAAAACTTTACATCTTGGGTCGCCCAGCATCATGTCATCGATATCGATATTTCGGTGTACCGGCCCCGGATGAAGGAGAATGAGATCCCGATTTCCGACAAGTTCATGGGTAATACAGAAATCTGATCCGTAGTCTTTGAGTGAGCCATAGGTTTGATGAGAGTGTCGTTCGGTTTGGGTGCGGAGGCTCATGATAGCATCGACATCATCGATTACATCGTGAAGATTATGGGTCATTTTGAGATGAGTGTCGGGGAGAAAATGGGGTGGTGCTACCAGTGTAATATCCATCCCGAAACGGGTCAATAGCTCGATATTGCTGTTGGCAACGCGAGAGTTTTTAATATCTCCCACGATAGCGATTTTTTTTCCTTGAACATCACCGAAATGACGACGGAGGGTAAAGAGATCAAGGAGTGCCTGCGTCGGATGGGCATGGGCACCGTCTCCCGCATTGATGATGGAAGCATGAGTGTGTTCGGCGAGGATATTCGGAACTCCGGCGTGTGCATGGCGGACAATCATCGCATGGGGACCCATAGCATCGAGATTAGCTGCCGTATCGACAAGGCTTTCCCCTTTTTGGGTAGAACTTTTTTGAACATCCAGATGAACGACTTCGGCTCCGAGACGTTTGGCTGCGATTTCAAACGAGCTTTTGGTTCGGGTGGAGTTTTCGAAAAAGAGGGTAATAATGATTTTCTCTTTGAGGATAGGATCGAATTGTCCTGCTAAATAGTGTTCCGCATCTTGAAGTACCTGAAGAATTTGTTCGGTTGTAAAGTCGTCTGTACGGATAAGATGTTTCATAGTTATTTCCTCGTATTTATGATGTAATTGTATCTAAAAGTACTTTGGCTATGGTATCAATATCTCTATTTATCTGATAGATAGTTTTATATCGATGAGTGAAATAAGGGAGTGATGTTATTTCAAAATCAGTATCGTCAGTACGGCAGTTTAGGCCCCAAATAAAAGGGAGTTTAGCATTTTCGAGAGCTTGGATACTGAGGAGAGTATCGTTAATGCATCCTAGAGTGCAATGGGTTACCAAAAGGGTCACGGCATTAAAATAGCGTGGAAGATCGATCATCATACTCTTCTCATCGATCGGAACCATTAGCCCGCCCGCCCCTTCGATGATGACAATATCACACAGTGCTTCGATTTTGGCTAACGCTTTGTCAAAAATGCTCAAATCAATGGCTTGCCCCCCATTGGCTACATATGGAGCTGCAGGAAGGGGTAACTGGAGGGTAACAATGTCTGCTAATGTTAAAGAGGACAACGCTGGATAGCAGGCTAATGCGGTTTGAAAAAGGGTGTTTCCATCGGGCGCAAGGGTGGTAACCCCGGTTTCAATCGGTTTGTAGACACCGACACGCAAGCCTAAGCGAGTGAACGCTTCAATGAGTAACTGAGAGGTATGGGTCTTGCCGATATTGGTGTTAGTAGCGGTTACAAAAATTCGTTTAGACAAGGCAATACCCTTTTAGGTTATAATTGCCCAATTTTAATATAGGTTTGATGATGAATCGCTTTGAAGAGTTTACAACCCGCATTGTTCAGCAAGTAGGGAAAAAAGAGGGCCCAGTCAGTCCGGTTATGGTTAATTCCGCGTCGTTTGGATACGGCAACAGTGAGACAGGTGAAGGGATTTTTGAGGGATCGGTCAAAAAACCGCTTTATGCGCGTGTCGGTAATCCGACATCGGCACAGCTGGAACAGATTTTAGCCTCTATGGATGGAGGGATCGGTGCAGTTGCCGCCTCTTCAGGGATGGGAGCAACAGCCATGGCGACGCTGAGCCTTTTGCGTGCGGGAGATGAGATTATCAGTATCGGCGGATTATTCGGCGGAACCTATTCGTATTTTTCCGAAACACTCACCCGATTTGGGATTACACCCCATTTTTTCGATGTCGATGAGCTTGACGCTATCGAAGAAGCGATTAATACGGCGACGAAAATACTCTTTTTGGAAAGTGTCGGAAATCCCAATATGCGTCTTCCCGATATCGCTAAAATCGCCGAGATCGCAAATCGTAACGGAGTAGTGCTGATGGTTGATAATACCATTACGCCACTGAGTGTTGCACCGATAGCGTTGGGGGCGGATATTGTGGTCTATTCGACGACTAAAATCATTACCGGAAATGCTTCTGCCCTGGGTGGTGCGGTGATTTTCCGCGCTATTTCAGAGGGTGAGGACAAATTTAAAGGGGATCGTTACCGCGACATCCACCCGTTTATCAATAAAATGGGAGCCATGGCTCTGGTAGCGAATGCCAAAAAACGGGCATTGCGTGATTTCGGGATGTCGGCAAACGGATTTGGAAGTTATCTCACCCTACTGGGATTGGAAACTTTGCCGTTGCGGATGGATAGGATCATTACAACGGTTGAGACGGTGGCTCGTGGATTACAGGAGAGAGGATTTAACGTCAACCACCCGTGTTTGGCACATCATCCTCATCATGAACGTTATTTGAGCCAATTTCCTAATGGATGCGGAACTCTTCTAACCATTGATATGGGGAGTAAAGAGAGAGCATTTGAATTTTTGAATCGTTCTAAACTTATTACTATTACCGCCAATATAGGTGACAGCCGTACTTTGGGGCTTCATATGGCTTCAACGATTTATCGTGATTTTGATGAAGCGACACGGGAATTTTTAGGGATAACAGCAGGGCTTATTCGTATTTCGATTGGCTTGGAAAGTGCTGAAGCGATTATCAATGATTTTGGTAACGCGGCAAAAATTTAAAAAGATTCGGTATAGTTCAACCATGGCTACCAAACACGAACACGCGACAAGTTTAGATTTGATTTTAGAGCATCCAAAGCAGTACAATGTTTTTTTGCTGAATGACGATTACACATCCATGGATTTTGTGGTCGATATTTTGATGAAAATTTTTCGGCGTAATTTTCAGGATGCTCACGCAATCATGATTGAAGTACACCAAAAGGGTCGCGGTTTATGCGGAGTATATCCTTACGAAGTGGCTGAGACAAAAGTACATCAGGTTGGGACATTGGCGCGTGAAAACGGATTTCCCCTTAAAGCGATAATGGAGGAGGCATAACCATGGTGAGCACGGAACTCAATGTGATTTTCCAAAAAGCGGTTGCATTTGCACGGCATCAGCGTCATGAATATCTCACGATCGAACATGTGATGCTTGCGCTGTTGAACTCTCCTGATGGTGAAGCGATAATAAAAGCATGCGGTGCGGATGTGGAGATTATTCGAGAATCGTTGGGTGCCTATTTGATACAGACGATGGAACCTTTACCCGAAGATATAGAGCAAGAACCGTTTGAGACAGTGGCATTGGCTCGAATGATTGATGGGATGATGCATCATGTTCGAAGTGCTCAAAAAGAGGTTGCCGATGTGGGAGATCTGATTGCTGCCGTATATGAAGAGCATCATACCTATGCCTGTATGCTCCTTGAAGAGTATGGCATCAGCCGTGTTGATGTTCTCGAAGCGATCTCTCATCGTGATATGGAGAGTGCGCAAGATGACTCCAAGAGTGAAGGGGCGTTGCAAAAATACGCTATTAATTTGATTGAGCAGGCCAAAAAAGGGAAAATCGATCCTGTTATCGGGCGTGTCAATGAAATTGAGCGAGCCATCCAGACCTTGTGCCGCCGTAAGAAAAATAATCCGCTCCTCATTGGTGAACCGGGTGTCGGTAAGACGGCAATTGCGGAAGGATTGGCATTGCGTATCGTCTCTGGCGATGTTCCTGCATTACTCGAAGATGCTGAGGTTTTTGCCCTTGATCTGGGGGCGATGTTGGCGGGGACGAAATATCGGGGAGATTTTGAAAAACGGCTCAAAGCGGTAATGGATGAAGCTGCGGCCCACCCTAATGCTATTCTCTTTATCGATGAGATTCATACTATTGTCGGAGCCGGTGCAGTAGGTGGCGGGAGCATGGACGCATCGAATCAGCTCAAGCCAGCCCTCGCTTCGGGAATTCTCAAGTGTATGGGAGCGACGACTCATGCCGAGTATAGAACGGTGTTTGAAAAAGATCGAGCTCTCAGCCGCCGTTTTTCTCGTATCGAGGTGGGAGAACCGAGTGCAGATGAGAGCTTTTTGATTCTCAAGGGACTCCGCGCGCGGTATGAAAAACATCATGGGGTAAAATACACCGATAAAGCGCTCCGTAGTGCGGTAGAACTCTCAAAAAAATACATTACCGACCGTTTTTTACCGGATGTGGCGATTGATTTGATCGATGAAGCCGGGGCATCATTTCATCTCAAATCCCATAAACGTACCACGATTACTCCGCATGATATTGAGACGGTAATTGCTAAAATGACGGGGATGCCCACTTCAAAAATGGGAACGGATGAGCGTGAAAAACTCGCATCCTTGGAGTCAGAGCTTAAAGCGCTTGTCATCGGTCAGGATCAGGCGATTGAACAGGTAGTCAAATCCATTAAACGCTCGTTCGCCGGCCTCAGTGCTGTCCATAAACCGATCGCATCCTTTTTGTTTTCCGGTCCGACCGGAGTTGGTAAAACCGAGTTGGCGAAATCGTTGGCTGAAACGATGGGGATCTATTTTGAGCGGTTTGATATGTCCGAGTACATGGAAAAACACGCCCTTAGCCGTCTCATAGGTGCCCCTCCGGGGTATGTGGGGTTCGAGCAGGGGGGATTGCTGGTCGAGACCGTACGAAAGCACCCGTACATGGTATTGCTGCTCGATGAGATCGAAAAAGCTCATCCCGATTTGATCAATGTATTGCTTCAGGTGATGGACAGTGCGACATTGACCGATAACACGGGCTTTAAAGCCAATTTCGCCAATGTTGTCCTCGTTATGACCTCGAATATCGGAGCCAGTGAACGTACCGTAATGGGATTCAATGCGGACAGCTCTATCTCCCGTCATGAAGCCCTAAAGAGCTTTTTTACCCCCGAATTTCGTAACCGCCTCGATGGGGTTATTGAATTTGGATCTTTGCCGATGAGTGTCGTCGAGGGAATTGTCGATAAATTTATCCGACAACTCAATACTCAGCTCAAACCTAAAAAAGTGGTTGTGACTCTGAGTGATAAAGCAAGAGAGTATATTGCGAAAATCGGGTACGATAAAGCGATGGGGGCACGACCTCTTGGACGCGTTATTTCGGACATAATTAAAGATCCGCTTGTTGATGAGATGCTCTTTGGGCGTTTGCTACAAGGGGGAAAAGTATCGGTGGATTATACCGATCAGTTACTATTCGATTATGCGGTATGATTCCTCGTCTTACCCACCGCCTCTCATTTCCTAATCCTCTTGATGCCTCCGAAGAGGGGATCGTCACGTACGGCGGGGACCTTTCGCCTTCGCGTCTTATGCTGGCTTATCGTTCCGGGATATTTCCATGGTACAGTGCAAACGATCCTATTCTGTGGTGGTCTCCCGATCCGAGGTTGATATTAGACCTGGATGATTTTAAACTGAGCCGTTCATTACGTAAAAAAATCCCTCAGTTTGAGATTCGTTTTGACAGTGTATTTTCACAAGTGATCAATGAATGTTCAACTGCTCCGCGTCGCGGACAGAAGGGGAGTTGGATCGTACCTGAGATGATCGAAGCGTATGAGACGCTACATGCCCTCGGATATGCGCACAGTGTTGAAGCGTTTCAAAACGGTGTTTTAGTCGGAGGGCTTTACGGAGTAAGTGTCGGAGGAGTATTTTGCGGTGAGTCGATGTTTGCAAAAGTTTCTGATGCTTCTAAAGTAGCATTCGCTGTTTTAGTAGAATATCTTAGGGAATGGGGATTTGAATTTATCGATTGTCAGGTTCCAACCAACCATCTCAAAAGTTTGGGGGCAAAAGAGGTTTCAAGAGAGTCTTTTTTAAAGCGTCTTTATGATGCTTCAACTGTACCAATGGGAGAAAGACTTTGGAAAATAGGAAATATTTAAGGTTTATTTCTCTATACTCTTCGTTAATTCTTATGAAAAAAGGGGTCTCTATGAAAAAAGTTTTAATCAGTATCGCAGCAATCGCTGCTCTCGCAACGGCAGGTTATGCAACGGTTAACAATCAAACAGGATGCGGTCTTGGGTCGCAGATCATCAAAGATGACAGCTCTGCGGTCATGTTGGCGCTTCAAGCAACGACCAATGGTACATTGGGTAACCAAACCTTTGGTGTTACTTCAGGGACATCAGGATGTAAAAAAGCCAATTTAGTGATGAATGAGCGTGCGGCAGAGTTTGTAGCCTCTAACATGGATCAGCTCTCTCGTGAGATCGCTATCGGTCAAGGTGAGAGTGTTTCAACGCTTGCAGAGCTTTTGAATGTGGAAGACAAAGCCGCATTTGCTCATGCATTACAAGCAAATTACAATGCAATCTATACGAGTGAAAAAGCCGATATGGCAACGGTTCTTGATAACGTTTCTACTATCGTAGGTTAAGGTTTATTTAACATCATCTCCCGTTATTCCCGACGTGATCGGGAATGACGAAAATCAAGGTTTTATTTGCCCTTTCTTTTATTATGTGTACTGAGTTTAGCGGTTTATGCGACATCGACCGATAAACTGATTGCGCACGCCCATACAAAACAACTTTCCGATAGCCGTTACTGGCATCTTTTGATGCATACCCCTGATAGTGAAAGCGAGATTGACGATCCGGCTTTTTTTCTCTCACCCGATGGAAAACAGAATCTTTCTGCCGAACTTGATACAACTATCCAGTATCTTAATGATGAGACGAACCGAAGCAATGAAAGCGTGTTTTGCCGTTTTCCGGCTCGTCGAGCATGGTTGGAACAAGAACTCAATACCACTTTCGGTGAGGGAAAATGCCGTGACTATGAAGCGCTTGTAGCCAAAATGGATCCCCAGAGCGTAACTCTCGTTTTTCCGAGCGCTCACATCAACTCCCCAGCATCGATGTTCGGACATACCTTTTTACGGATTGATTCATCCATGGAATCAAAATTGATGTCCTATGCGATCAATTATGCGGCGCATACGGATGAGACCAATGGGTTACTTTTTGCCTATAAAGGTTTATTCGGCGGGTATTACGGATATTACTCGATGCTCCCTTATTATGAGAAACTTAAAGAGTACCGTGACAGTGAATCCCGAGATGTATGGGAATATGATCTGAACCTCACCCATGATGAGGTGATGGCAATGGTGCGCCATATCTGGGAATTGCAGCGGATTAACTCGTGGTACTACTTTTTCGATGAAAATTGCTCCTATCACATGTTGTGGCTCACCGAGATTGCCCGTCCGAGTGTTCACTTGAGGGATCATTTTTTCTACTACGTCATTCCTCCCGATACGGTACGAGCTTTTGAGGAGGAAGATTTGGTGGTGCAAAAACACTACCGACCCTCTAAACGGACGAAATTATTGGCGTATGAAGGGCAGCTTTCTCCTCAAGCACTCCATGCGGTTAAATCGCTGAGTGCAGGGGAGATAAATTCTGCCTCATTGAATAGCATGAATTTATCAGACCAAGAACGTCGTTTTACACTTGAAGCAGCAGCAGAATTGGCGGAATATGACTACATTGAAGGAAAAATCACTAAAGACGTTTATGCCGAGCGTTATCATTCTCTCCTTTCCGGTCGTGCTGCTTTAGGTTCAGGCGAGACGCTCAATGTGCCCTCAAAATCCAATCCCGATTCTGCTCATCGTTCTGCGAGGATCGATGTATCTCAAGGGTGGTTTGAAAATCGTGCTCCTTTGCTGATCGGGTGGCGACCTGCTTTTCATGATTTGAGAGAAAATGATACAGGGCATCTCTCCGGAGCCCAGATTGAGTTTTTGGATACTCTTGTCGGGGTTGATCATGACAACGTTACGCTTGAAAAATTGACCATTCTCTCCTTGGCCTCCATTGCTCCGGTGAGCCATTTTTTTAAACCCTTTTCTTGGCGAATGAAAAGCGGTTGGGATCGCGAGTACGAAGGAGACAGACTAAGCTTTGTTACCCGCGTGGGAGCAGGTGCATCTATCGGAGATGAACGGATGTACGGATATATTTTGAGTGAGCCTGAGGTGAGATTCGGATTTAATGCCGATGTTGGATTGGGGTTCACTGCAGGTACTGCGATCAACTGGGGTAATCGGATGAAGAGCCATATAGAAACAGGTCATATCTTCTATTTGGATGGTAGCGATCGAAGCCGAGTCATGGTTTCTCAAGGGTGGCAATGGAGTCCTCTGGGGGGAGTGCAGTGCAGTTATGAAGGAATTGATCAGGATTACAGAGAAGATCGCTACAAACTTGGGGTGAACCTCTATTTTTAATTATTTTTTGGCATAATAGTTACACTTTTTAGGACGGAGTTTTTACCAATGTATATAGCGGAAGCGCGTTTTGCCCTTTGGGCCGATTTTATTGAACGGACATTTTTGGATGAGGGATTTAAAGAACTTATTGCGAAAGGGATTATTAACGGTGCTACCTCGAATCCCGCAATTTTTAAAAATGCCATTTTGACCTCTCCTGCCTATAAAGAACAACTCTCAACACTGAGTGGATTGTCACCCAAAGAAAAATATGAAGCATTGGCTATTTACGATATCCAAAAAGCCGCTGATATCTTGCGCCCGTTATTTGAAGCGGGAGATGACGGATATGTGAGTATCGAAGTGGATCCTTATTTATGCGATGATGCAGAGGCGACGATTAGTGAGGGGGTAGGGCTTCATGCCTCGATCAACCGTCCCAATGTTATGATCAAAGTCCCGGCTACGGAAGCAGGATACATCGCGATGGAAGCACTGGCATCTGAGGGGATCGCAGTTAATGCGACATTGATCTTTTCGGTTGAGCAGGCTCTTAAATGTGCGGAAGCATTTGAACGTGCGTCGAAAAAATCATCTGTAGATACTGTAATCAGTGTATTTGTCAGTCGAATTGATCGTGCAATCGATGAAACACTTCGCACTAACGGGGTTGAAACGGGTAAAATGGGTATTCTTAATGCCGCTGATATTTATAACAGAGTTGAAGCGCTTAATGTTCCAAAATGCCGTGTTTTGTTTGCCAGTACGGGTGTGAAAGGTGATGAATTCCGAGGATCGTATTATATCGATGAGCTTTTAGCACCGAACAGTGTTAATACGGCTCCGATCGCTACGATTGACGCTTTTGTACAAGGCGGAGATACGGTATTGAAACTACCGATAGGAAGTGATATCATCGAAGATCACCAAACTAAAGTTGCAAATGCGGGGATTGATATGGAAATGATTATTGATCAACAGATTCGTGAAGGATTGGAAGCGTTTAAGGTCGCTTTTGGCGAAATTTTGAGTGAATTGGAGTAAAAAATGAATTCAAATATTCAGCAAAGTATTCAGCAACCTGATTTGGGAGACCTCAATTTTGAGGTATTGAAAAAAATTCGCGGTTATCTTCGGCGCATGATCGATGCGGGAGGAAGTGACTTGCATATCAAAGCCAATGCGGTTGTTCGTGCACGAATCAATGGAGAAATTATTCCCCTTTCAGGTGAAATCTTTTCTAAGGATGATGCCCTTGTTTTTGCCAAAGAACTCCTTCGTACCCGTTTTCCTGAATTGGTCGAGAAAAAAGAGTTGGACTTGGTTTATCCGTTTGATGAAAATACCCGTTTTCGTATCAACATTTTTTTCCAAATGGAGGGGATATCAGCTGTTTTCCGTCTGATCCCCGTCAAAATCTTAACGGTAGATGAATTACTATTACCCGAAATCGTCCATAGTTTTGCGGAGATGGAGCGGGGATTGGTTCTCGTGACCGGTGTTACCGGAAGCGGTAAATCAACCACCTTGGCCGCATTGATCAATGAGATTAATTGGAAACGGCGTAAGCATATTATTACTATTGAAGATCCGATTGAGTTTGTCCATAAAGACCGTAAATGCATCGTCAATCAGCGCAGTATCGGTCAAGATACGCATACCTTCGGATCAGCATTGCGTGCAGCATTGCGAGAAGACCCTGATATTATTTTGGTTGGAGAGATGCGGGACATGGAGACAATCGAAATTGCGCTTCATGCGGCAGATACCGGGCATTTGGTTTTCTCAACACTTCATACGCTTGATGCAAAAGAGACGGTTAACCGGATTATCTCCGTATTTCCGACGGGTGAACAGAATCGTGTCCGTATGACTCTGTCCTCTGTCCTCAAAGGGGTGATTTCACAGCGGCTGATTCCAACCGTGGATGGAAAACGGACTGCTGCACTGGAAATTCTGATTCGCACCCCCCGTATTGAACAGTTAATCGCAGAAAATAGAGATATTGAGATCCCTGATACAATCGCAGAAGGGAAAGAACTCTATAAATCCCAGACGTTTGATCAGGGAATTTTAGATTTATATCTTAATGGGCGTATTTCTCGGGAGGATGCCTTGGCCTTTGCAACGTCACCATCGGATTTAAAACTTAAAATGGAAGGGCTCAGTGCTACCATTGATAAAGGAAAATTGGGAGTGGATGACGGTCCGAAAGAGTTTAAAGAAGAAGAGTTCATCGGCTTGAAAGGATAAAGTGGGTTTAGAATAGTTTAAACTATTTTTAAGTATAATTCGCCCCATTTTATTTACGAAGGACATGACACATGTTAGAAGGTATTTTAAGAGAGAGTATTGGCAAACGTTCAACAAAAGCGTACCGCCGTGATGGTTATCTTATTGCTAACATCTACGGAAAAGGGCTTGAAAATATTCACGCTGCGTTCAAAATGAACGATTTTATCCGTACTGTGCGCAACAAAGAAACCGTAGCATTTGCTGTAAACGTAGCGGGTAACGAGATGAACCTTGTTGTTCAAGGGTATGAGTCTCATCCAGTTTCAGGCAACTTGTTGCACGTTGATTTGATGGTTGCACAAGCAGGTGTTGTCACTCACTATCATGTACCGGTTAATACGGTAGGAACTCCTGTCGGTTTGAAAAACAAAGGTATGTTGTTCGTTGCTAAAAAACGTCTTCGCGTTAAAGCGGCAATTGAAAACTTGCCGGCAAATATCACTGTTGATGTTGCTCCACTCGATTTGGGTGATTCTGTATTGGTTCGTGATCTTCCACGTGTTGAAAACGTTACGTTTACTGATTCAGACCGTGTATCGGTTCTTAGTATCATTAAAGCGAAATAAGGATGCTGATCGTCGGACTGGGAAACCCCGGCTCGGCGTATGCATCAACCCGTCACAATGTCGGGTTTATGGTGATCGATGAACTTTGTCACCGTCGCAGTGTTCAAAACATTTCAAAGAGCTCCTTCGAAGGGGAGTTGTTTAAAATGGGGTCACACTTCCTGCTCAAACCTACAACCTTTATGAATCTTTCCGGTCGCTCTGTCCTTGCCGTTAAAAATTTTTATAAAATCGATGAGGTCATTGTTATTCATGATGATTTGGACCTTCCTTTTGGGGCATTACGCTTTAAAAGCGGAGGCGGTCATGGCGGACATAACGGACTCAAATCAACCGATGCCGCGATAACGCCTGAGTATATTCGTGTTCGTATGGGGATCGGAAAACCGGAACATAAATCGCAGGTGGCCGATTATGTATTGCACCCCTTTAGTGCAGAAGAACAATCTAAACTATCCAACTGGATTTCTGCCGCAGCGGATGCGGTAGAAATGCTTTTAACGCAAAGTTGCAGTGATGTTGCCGCGAAATGCTCCGTAAAAGGGGTGTAAAAATCTCGCAGGTTTAATTGGGTACAATAAACTTCAATATTTTTTATTTTAGGCTCTTATGCTCGCATTTAATACTTTATCATTCACGTATCTACGCTATTTCTCGATCGTATTGATTGCGTTAACCAGCTTTATGGTCGGATTCGATCTGATGGACAATGCCTCAGAACTTCCAAACTCCGCTAACCTTGTTTTGATTTATATCATGTATAAATATTTTTATGCGGTTGATATGATGTTGCCGATCTCCTTGATTTTTGCAATCATAGCTTCTTTGGTAGAACTGATCCGCTCCAATGCGTTGGCGGCATATTACGCACTCGGGTACTCAAAAATACGTATTATGGCCCCTTTTCTGAGTGTGGCTAGCGGGCTGATAATTATCTATATTTCCCTTCATGCGACCAATTTTGCCCGTTCAAACGAATTTGCCAACAACTTACGTGAAACCTCTCAGTTTATCCGTCCGACCAGTAATCTTTTTTTTACCCATGAAGGAAATTACATCTATTTCGGAAATCTTTATCCTTTGAGTAAGCGGGCGGAAGATATTCGAATCTTTACCTTTGAACAAGGCCATTTAAAAGAGGCTTTGAGTGCCAAAGAAGCAGTGTACGAGAATGGTTATTGGAATATTCAAAAAGCTCATTTAATACGTCCTCCCGAAGGGTTTGATCTACACGCTTCAGGGATCGTAACGGAAGATCGAAATAATCTTAAAGTACTGCGTGATTTTAAACCCAAAATTTTGGATCAGGTATATGAGGGGAAAGCCAACTTTACGATTGGCGACGGATTGGACGCGCTTAAGCTGCTTGAAAATCAAAATGTCGATGTGGCTAAAATTACGAGTGCCATGTACCGTATTTTTGTTTCACCATGGTTTGCACCGGTTTTGATGGTGATTTTTTTCACGTACGCCCCGGTGAGTGCCCGTTTCTTAAATCTCTCCTTATTTAGTTTTAGTGCCATTTTGGTAACCCTGATTGTATGGGGAGTGCTCTTTATGATGGGAGAGCTCTCAAACAATAAAACCTTATCACCTGAAATCGGGATAATCGTTCCGATTATGGTACTCGGCGGAGTAATGTTATGGCGACTTGGAAATCCCCTAAGGAGAGTTAGGGTAAAATCGCGACAAAACTAATCAATGAGGATTATGAGTGATCGATTTTAAAGCTCTGGCGCAGACCTACGGAACACCTTTGTATGTTTATGATTTTGATGCGATGAAAACGCAATTTGAATCTTTAAAAGAGGCGTTTCGCGGGCGTAAATCTATTTTAGCGTATGCCGTCAAAGCCAACTCAAATCTCAGCGTTGTAAAACATTTTGCGCAGCAAGGCTCAGGTGCGGATTGCGTATCGATTGGCGAGGTGCGTCGTGCTCTCATGGCGGGAGTACCAAAATATCGTGTTATTTTCAGCGGTGTCGGTAAACGTGATGATGAGATTCGTGAAGCGATCGAATCGGATATTCTCTACATCAACGTGGAGAGTGAAGCAGAACTTGGGCGAGTTGAAATGATCGCTCGGGAGCTGGGTGCCAAAGCCCGTATCAGTGTCCGTGTCAATCCGAATATCGATCCGAAAACTCATCCGTATATTTCAACCGGTTTACATGATAATAAATTCGGTGTGGAGATTGTTGCGGCAAAACGGATGTACATCCAAGCGAAAAACTCGCCTAATCTTGACCCCGTAGGTATCCATTTTCATATCGGAAGTCAGTTGACCGATTTGGAGCCGATTTACGAAGCGGCAGTCATCGTAGCCGATTTATTACGCTCCCTTCAAGCAATCGATATCGAGCTAAAATTCTTTGATATCGGCGGAGGGTTAGGGGTTCGTTACGACAATGAGACAACGATTGAGCCTTACGATTACGCACAAGCGATTCTTTCTGCACTCAAAGGAATCGATGTTACGATTATCATGGAGCCGGGACGATTTTTGACGGCGAATGCGGGATACTTTTTGACCAAAGTACTCTACGAGAAAAACAATGGTGAAAAACGTTTCGTAATGGTAGATGGGGCCATGAACGATCTTATCCGTCCGAGTTTGTACAAAGCGTATCACCGTGTTGAAGCGTTGGATAAAACGGGTGATGCAACTCCAGCCGATGTGGTTGGACCGGTATGTGAGAGCGGTGACTTTTTAGCCAAAAACTACCCGCTTCCACCGATGGAACACAATGATTTATTGGTTATTCACAGTGCAGGAGCCTACGGTTTCGGGATGGGAAGTAACTACAATACCCGTGGTCGCTCAGCCGAGATTGCCATCGAAGCAGCTAATGTACGTCTGATTCGACGTCGCGAAACGTTTGATGATGTTATCGCGTTAGAACGCGACTATCTGTAGGCTATAAACATGTATTTTGTGGATGTGCAAGGGACGCTAATCGAAGATAATACCAAACTTCCCACTCGTGGGGCGGTTGCTTTTATCGATTACCTTAATGCGCATCAGATTCCTTATATGGTCATTACCAACAGTACCAAAAATCCGAGTGATGAGTTCTTGGGATATCTTAATAGTATCGGGTTGAATATTCCTCGGGAACATTATCTCGATCCGTTGATGATGTTGGAGAGTCATATTGACAAAACCCGTAAAGTTGCGGCGTATGGATCTGCTCCTTTTTTACATGTTTTACAGGCGATGGGCTATACGTTGGATTTTTTAAATCCTGATGTTGTTTTAGTGGCCATCAAAGATGATTTCGTGAGCGATGAATATGCACAAATAATCGAATTTCTCCTTGGTGGTGCACAACTGATCGGGATGCATGAAACCACGCTGTATGCCAAGAATCACAAACGTTATCCCGGCGTGGGGGCAATTTTAAAAATGTTGGAATTTGCTACCTCGGTTTCCTATACGGTGGTCGGTAAACCGAGCATCGCTTTTTTCGAAGAAGCTTTATCTCGTCTTTCCCTGCAAAAAGCCGGGATAAAGTTCAGTGATATTACGATTATCAGTGATGATGTCAAAGGGGATCTTATCGGCGCGCAATCGTTGGGGATGAAAGGGGTATTCGTCCTTAGCGGCAAATATCGATCAGCGGATGAGATTATCCCCTCGCTAAAACCTCACGAGCGACCGGCGGAAATTTATGCCGATATGCAAGCAATATTGGAGCGTTTATGAATACTTTAGAAGAGTGCAGAGCACGAATTGATGAGATCGATAATGAGATCGTCGGCCTTTTGAACCGCCGCATGGAAGTGGTGCGTCGTGTCGGTGAGATTAAGCATGAAAGTAACACGGCAATTTATCGTCCAGAGAGAGAAAAATCCATTATTGATCGGTTGACTCAGATCAGTGAATCTTCCGGCGGACTTTTGAATACGGCTGCAATCGAAGCAGTATTTTTAGAGATTTTTGCGGTTGCCCGTAATCTTGAACTCCCTGAACGGATTGCCTATTTGGGGCCGGAGGGGAGTTTCACCCATCAGGCGGCAGAATCACGTTTTGGGGCAATGAGCGATTATCTTTCTCTTGGTTCGATCGAAGCTGTATTTAAAACGCTCGAAGCATCGCGTGCAAAATTCGGTGTAGTACCGATCGAAAATAGCCGTGATGGCGTCGTGGGAGAAACCCTTGATCTATTGGGCAAAAGCAGCGTTAAAATTGTTGCCGAACTTTATATGCCGATTCATATGGCATTTGCCACCAAAGCGGAGAAAATTCACCATATCAAGCGGATCTATTCGAAAGACAAAGGGTTTGGGCAATGTCGGGAATTTTTAGCGGAACACGGCTTGGATACGATCGAACACATACCGGTTGAATCGACTGCAAAAGCGGCTATTTTGGCTTCTAAAGATCCTGAAGCGGCCGCTATCTGCTCCCATATCGCGGCAAAACTGTACGGTGTTCCGACATTGTTTGAAAACATCGAAGATGCCCATAACAATGCAACGAGATTTTTTATCCTCAGCGATTTTAAAAACGGTATCAGCGGTGAGGATAAAACCTCGATTCTGGTACGCTTAAAAGATGCTCAGAAAGCGGGAGCCTTGGTTCATTTCTTGGAAGATTTTAACAATGCCGACATCAATCTTAGCAAAATCGAAAGTCGGCCGTCGCGGGATAATGATGGTTTCGGATATTGGTTTTTTATCGATTTCTTCGGTCATATTGATGAACCTAAAATTCAATCATTGGTCCAGAAACATGTCGATGAAGTGACATGGTTGGGAAGTTACGTAAAGGGAGAATTATGAAATTTAATGAAGCGTTAGAGTCTATTAAAACCTACGAAGCAGGTAAGCCGATCGAGTTGGTTGTCCGTGAGTATGGGATCGATAAAGATTCGATCGTGAAACTTGCCAGTAATGAGAATCCGTTTGGATGTTCACCGAAAGTAAAAGATGCCGTTCGCTTAATCATCGATAATATGGCCCTTTATCCTGATGACTCGATGGTCAAACTTAAAACCGCTTTATCGGGTAAATACGGCATTAAAAGTAACGAATTGGTAATTGGTGCCGGAAGTGATCAAGTGATCGAATTCGCAATCCATGCGAAAGCGCATGGCGGTTCGAAAGTGCTTATGAACAGTGTCACTTTTGCGATGTATGAGATTTATGCGAAGCAAGTGGGGGCGCACATCATCCGAACCGCATCGCGCGAGCATGATATGGACGAATTTTATGCACTTTATTGTGAACACAAACCCTCGATCATCTTTTTGTGTACGCCGAACAATCCGACCGGGGATGCTCTCAATGCAGCATCGATGCTCGCTTTTATCGAAAAAATTGATAATGACACCCTTGTGATCGTCGATGGTGCTTACATGGAGTATGCCCGTTTCAAAGACCCTTCCTATGCGGTTGAACCGCGTGAATTGATTGAACGGTTTGAGAATGTCCTTTTCTTGGGGACTTTTTCAAAAGCGTATGGATTGGGAGGAATGCGCGTCGGGTATGGAATTGCTCAGGCACCTATTATTGAAGCTCTTTATAAAGTACGCCCGCCGTTTAATATTACGACGCTCTCCTTGGAAGCGGCATCGGTAGCATTGGAAGATGAACCGTTTGTTCAAGAATGTATTCGTGATAATTTTGCGCAGATGAGCCGTTATGAGGAATTTGCACGCGCTAAGGGGATCGATGTGATTGACAGTTATACCAATTTCGTCACTTTATCGCTTCCTGAAGAAAAAAATTCATCAAAAATTGCGCAAGAACTCTTAAAAAAGGGTATGATTGTACGTGATTTAAGCAGTTACGGATTGAACGCGATTCGTGTTACAATCGGAACCCGAATTCAAAATGATCGTTTCTTTGAACTCACCGATCCTTTATTATAAAAATAGGTAACAATGGATTTTAAGGCCCTTTTTTCGCAACTTGTCGTTTTTTTCGGAAAGCTCACTCAGGCACAAAAAACTATTATCGGTGCAGCAGTTGCTGGAATTGTCGCATTTTTAGTATTTTTGGTTGTTTATACCTCTGATGGGACTGCCGGCGGTGACAAAAGTTATCAAGTTCTTTTTGATCAACTAAGCAGCGAAGATGCCGCAAAAGTGGTGGAACAGCTCGAAAAAGACAAAATTCCCTACCGTATTCCCCGTGATAATGTTATTGAAGTTCCGAAAGATGTCGTCTATAAAGAGCGTATTACAATCGCTTCTATGGGGATACCGAAAGAGGGGCATGTCGGATTTGAACTTTTTGACAAACAAGAATTCGGTTCGACCAATTTTGACCAAGAGATTAAGTTTCGTCGAGCGTTAGAAGGGGAACTTGCCCGATCAATTGACTCACTTGGACCGGTCGAAAAATCAAGTGTTTCTCTTGCTCTTCCTAAAGAAACCCTTTTTGTCTCCGAAGCGGTACCCCCGTCTGCTTCCGTTATGGTTCAGCTCTCCGAGGGTGGAAAACTTTCCCCTAAACAAATACGCGGGATCAAAAAGCTGGTTGCAGCAGCTGTGCCGAAATTGACTCCAGAAAATGTGACATTGATTGATTCAGAGGGCGAGGCCCTTGGAGATGATGATGCGGCGGCGGCGATGGGTGAGCTCTCATCCATGCAACAGCAATACAAAAGCAAAGAAGAGAAAAAGCAAGAAGAGAAAATTGTTAATGTACTTGCCCCATTTATCGGCGGTAAAGATCGAATCGTTGCCAAAGTAACGATTGAGTACGATTTCTCTGAGCAAAGCTCTACGTCTGAAAAGTTTGATCCTGAAAGTGTTGTTCGCAGTGAACAGTCCTCGGAAGAAAAACGTGAAGGGGGTGCTCCCGCAGCGGCTCCCGGAGGTGTTCCGGGTGCTGTCAGTAACGTAGGACCGGTTGAGGGCCTTGCAAGCGGCGGAAGCGGAGAGAAATACGAGAAAACCACCGGAACCACAAATTACGAAATTTCCAAAACGGTTTCAACGACCAAAATGGAGTTTGCCCGTATTAAACGTATGACAGCAGCAGTCGTTGTGGATGGTAAATATGAACCGAAAAAAGATGCGGCAGGCGAAGCGACGGAAGAAGTAGAATACATCGCTTTGGATGAAACACAATTGCAGGCAATTGATGCATTGGTTAAACAATCTATCGGAGTGGATGAACAGCGCGGAGATCAGGTCAGTATCCGTAATTTTGAGTTTCAAACCACAAAAGCGGGAATGGAACCAAAAGATGCCGCATCCAAAACCACGGCGTTCGTAGATACCTATCTTGCTCCGTTTGCTCCGTTGTTTAAATATCTTTTTGTCGCGCTTATTCTCTTTATTGCCTACAAAAAAATCATTATCCCTTTTGCCGAGCGGATGCTTGAATTCAGCCGTGAAGAAGAGGCGTTTGAAAAACCGAATCTTGAAATTGCCGATGATGAAGATGAAGATTTGGTGGAAAAAGTACAGCAGATGCGTAAAAAAGTGGAAAATCAACTTGGGCTTGGGGATAATTTCAACGAAGACGAGCTTAAATATGATGTATTGCTTGAAAAAGTGCGTGAGATAGCAGAAGAACACCCTGAAGAGATTGCTTCGTTAATCCAGACCTTGATTGATGAAGAGAGTACTCCGAACGATGCAAACAAGCGATAGGAGAGAGGTATGAACTTATCACCTTCCCAGCAATCCAATTTCGAAGAAATGAGCATGACCCAAAAGATTGCCATTCTTTTGGTGCAGCTTGGGGAAGAGGTTACAGCGACTATTTTTTCACGAATGAATGTAGAAGCGATTACGGAAATATCCAAATACATTGCCAACAACCGCTCCATTGAGAAAAATCTCGGTGCGGCAGTTTTAGAAGAGTTTTACGCGATTGTCCAATCCAATCAATACTTAAACACAGGCGGTCTTGAATACGCCCGGGAGATTTTGTACAAAGCGCTGGGGCCGGATGAAGCGAAAAAAGTATTGGAACGTCTCAATAAAACGATGCAAAATACTCAGAATTTTTCTTATTTGGCCAAAATCAAGCCTCAGCAACTGGCCGATTTTATTATGACGGAACATCCGCAGACGGTTGCATTGATCTTAGCCCATATGGACCCTTCCGCTGCGGCTGAAACACTCTATATCTTCCCCGATGAACTGCGCGCTGAAGTGGCAATGCGTATGGCAAAACTGGGGGATATTTCTCCCTCTATCATCAAGCGCGTCAGTGCCGTACTCGAATCCAAACTTGAAGCGCTCGCTTCTTACAAAGTCGAGGTGGGCGGGCCGCGTTCTGTTGCCGACGTATTCAACCGTTTGGGTACGAAAGTCTCCAAAGCGACCTTGTCACAAATCGAGCAGTTGGATCAAGAACTGGCTTCATCGATCAAAGAGATGATGTTTACCTTCGAAGATATTGTCGACCTCGACGGTGCCGGTATTCGCGAGATCCTCAAATCATCCGATAAAAATGATCTGATGCTGGCTCTGAAAAATGCGGCCGAAGAGCTCAAAGAGAAATTCTTTGCCAATATGTCCCAACGTGCCAAAGACGCTTTTATCGAAGAACTCCAATTTTTAGGTGCAGTTAAAATGAAAGAGGTTGAATCTGCTCAGCGCAAAATTGTCGATGTGGTACAAGCCTTGGCGGAACAAGGTGTCTTGCAACTCGGTGAATCTGAAGAGATGGTGGAATAATTACTATGGATGTGGTCATTCAAAACAATTCACACGGTGCCCACGCCATTAGCAAGTACCAGTTTAAAATTCTTTCTTCTCTTTCGGGGATGAGTGTCGGTGATGCGACGCATGAAATACATCATACCCTTCAAGAAGAGCCTGTTGTTGAACGTCGCAGGGAGAGCGGTACATCGTCCAAAGATGAGTTGATTGAATCATTGCTTAAAAAAGCAGACGAGATGAGTTCCAATGTGATTAAGATGCAAATGCGGATCGAATCAATGCAAGAAGAGCATCTAGCTGCACTTGAAGAGGCTAAGAGAGTTGGATTTGAGGAAGGGGTAGAGGCAGGTGTCGCACAAGAACAGGCTAAAAATTCGGGCCAGAGTGCACAATCGCATGAACAACTTTCGCAGTCGGTTAAAACCCTTGAAAAAGCAGCGGCTGACTTTGTCGTTGCACTAGAGTCGATTCAAAAAGAGCTTACCCATACGGCTTTGGATATTGCCAAAGAGGTCATTGGCATTGAGACCGGAGAACATAGTTCCAAAATAGCGGCTAAACTCTCGAATGATTTGATCGAAGAGCTTAAAGATGCCTCTAAAATTACCCTTCGAGTGAATCCTGCCGATCATGGATTTATCTCTGAAAAAGTAGGTTCCCTAACGCATGTAGAAGTATTGTCCGATCGTGCTATCAGCCCCGGCGGTGTTGTTGCCATCAGTGATGCGGGAAATATCGATTCAGAAATTAAAAAGCGCTATGAGCGACTTAAACGTTCACTTTTACTTGAATCGTAAAGCATTTTCGCAAACATTCACTTTTATACTATAGTATTCGTACAATAATAATTTTTTAGGACAGTGCATTATAATGGATATCAAAAATTTTACTTTGCCTCAATTGGAAGATCTTTCTCAAAAAATACGAGACCGTATTTTAGAGGTAGTGAGTACCAACGGAGGGCATTTGAGTTCTACTTTGGGAGCGACAGAAATTATTGTTGCGATGCACAAAGTATTTAACTCCACCAAAGACCCTTTTATTTTTGATGTTTCTCATCAGTCTTATGCCCATAAACTTCTAACCGATCGATGGGAAGAATTTGCAACACTGCGTCAGTTTAATGGATTAAGTGGTTACACAAAGCCCTCAGAGTCGAAAAGCGATTATTTTGTGGCAGGGCACAGTTCCACCTCTATTTCCCTCGGCGTCGGTGCGGCAAAAGCGATAGCCCTTAAAAATGAGCAGGAGAGCCGTATCCCCGTTGTGGTGATCGGGGATGGGGCAATGTCAGCGGGGATGGCATATGAGGCGATGAATGAGCTGGGGGATCGCAAATATCCGATGGTGATTATTCTCAATGACAATGAGATGAGCATCGCCAAACCGATCGGCGCGATTAGCCGTATGCTGAGTTCCGCAATGGCAAGCCCCTTTTATCAACGGTTTAAACGTAAAACGGAGCAGTTTGTTGATAACTTCGGTGAAGGGGCCCATTATCTTGCCAAACGGTTTGAGGAGTCGTTTAAACTGATTACTCCCGGGATTATGTTCGAAGAGATGGGTATTGAGTACATTGGACCCATTGACGGACATGATCTAAAATCGCTGATCGAGACGTTTGAGATTGCTAAAGGGATGGGTAAGCCGGTTTTAGTCCATATTCAGACGATTAAAGGCAAAGGGTATGAGATCGCTGAGGGGAAACACGAAAAATGGCATGGGGTCTCACCGTTTGATCTCAAAAGCGGAACGGCAAATAGTAAAAGTTCCCTTATAAGTGCCACGCAAATTTACGCGGATGCCCTGATGAATCAAGCCGACAAGAATGAAAAAATTGTAGGGGTTACGGCTGCGATGCCAAGCGGAACAGGCTTAAGCGCATTAATGGAAAAATACCCGGAACGTTTTTGGGATGTGGCAATCGCAGAACAGCATGCCGTTACGTCGATGGGGGCATTGGCAAAAGAGGGGTTTAAACCGTTTTGTACGATTTACTCCACTTTCTTGCAACGAGGATTTGACCAAGTGATCCACGATGTATGTTTGATGGATTTACCGGTGGTCTTTGCCCTCGATCGTGCCGGAATCGTCGGAGAAGACGGTGAAACCCATCAAGGGGCGTACGATATCAGCTTTTTACGGCTGATCCCCAACATGACCCTCTGTGCTCCACGTGATGAACTCTCTTTTCATCAGATTGTCGATTTTGCGTCGACGTATGCACATCCATGTGCCATTCGTTACCCAAGGGGTGCGTTTGCAGAAGCGGATCTCCCCTCATCGATCCCTTATGAGAGAGGAAAAGCTCAATTGCTTATTTCCAACGACTCCAATCGGCTCTTTATCGGATACGGCAACGGGGTCGGACGTGCGGCGCAAACGATGGCATTTATGGAGGAGAAACCTTCATTGCTCGATTTACGCTTTGTAAAACCTCTGGATTCTGAGATGTTACGCCAAATGGCACAAAAGCATAAGCAATGGTATGTTTTTAGTGATTCATCCCGTATGGGCGGGGTAGGAAGTGCATTGCTGGAATGGTTGTCGGAAGCGAAAATTACCGATGTAGGGGTGGTGAGTTTCGAATACGATGATGAATTTATCAAGCACGGTAATACCAAGCTCGTCGAAGAGTCTTTGGGATTGCTCCCTGAACAATTAGCCCTACGCGTTATCGGAGAATAATTACCCCGGCGATACGTCCCGTCTGCTGTAAATCAGCACGATAGGAAAAATACTCTTCATGAGAGCATGAGGTGCAGTGATTACTCACTTCAATGTGTTCGCTCATGATCCCCAATACCTCTAATTGTTTCAAAAGAATCGTATTCACCTCTAAAAATACTCTCTCTTCGATTCTTTTCAGCGCACTAAGATACCCTTGTTCTTCTGTCTCTTTTGCAATCTTTTGGTTGATTTCATAGCAGCATCCGTGGATGGATGGACCTAACACTACCCGCAGATTTTCACAATCACAGCCAAATTGTTCTTTCATCGTTTGAATCGTTTTGGGCAAGATTTCATTGAATGCTCCCGCCCGACCTGCATGGACTGCCGCAGCAACATGACGGATAGGGTCGTAGATCAGTATGGGAGTACAATCGGCACTCATAACCATAAGAGGTGTATTGAGGCGGTTGGTGATCAGAGCATCGCATTCGGGCGGTGTATCAAAGGTTAACTCCTCATGGACGATGATGATCCGATCTGAGTGAATTTGACGCATGTGGACGAGAGCATGACGATTGTAATTGAGTGTCTGGGCTAGAGCATCGTGATTGGCTACAACATGATCGGGGTTGTCCCCGACATGAAATGCGAGATTCGCACTGGTGTAGGGGATAGTAGAGCTACCGCCATGGCGCGTGGTAAAACAGGCGGTGATCGTCGGATACGATGATAAGAGCATTGATGATACGGTTTTCATGTCGGTGAGTATACCGCTGAAGCGTTTTAGTTGAAATTAAACGGCTGGAATGACCCAATTCTACTGCACATTTTCAGTATTCTCTGATTATACTACTTCTGATTTTTACCTATATTTAGTCAAAGGGTTTGAATGGATACAGATACATTAGGGGTTGTCGTATCATTGATAGGGGCGGCATTCGTTGCTCGCCAGACATACGCCCATTTTATCCGAAATCGGGCGTTTGCTTATATCGAACGGTTTAATCATAAAGATTTTATGGAGCTTCGAATCGCTATCGAACAGTGGATTAGTGAAAATCCAAATCCATCCAGTCTTTCGACATTGTTAAAATCAAAAGCTTTAGAGGATATTGCGATGTCGGTACAGATACGTACCTATTTGAATCTATTTCAGGAACTTGCCGTCGCATTTGAGAAAGGGATGGTCGATAAACATATTTTTTACCGAAATTTTGACTTTCTGATCGTTTCAAACTGGGAGCGATTTGCCGATTTTATTTATACCATACGGGCATTGAGCGGTGATTTTACCATCTATAAACGGTTTGAACTGATGGCAAAAGAGGTTAAATCGGCTAAAAAAACGGACAGTGTAGAGGGTAAAATTTATGTGTTTGGGTACGGTTCTTTGATGCTTGAGGAGAGTATTCATAAAACACTTCAGCGTCCAGACGGAAGATACCCTCTTTTTGATGCAACGTTACAAGGATACATACGGGGATGGGATATTGTAATCGATATCTTTTCCGATACGCTTCAACGACCGCTCAAGGCATTGTTTTTAAATGTACGCAAGCAGCCTGAGGGGTCAGCGGACGGTATGATTTTCAGTGTCACGTTGGACGAATTGAATCGCCTCAAAGAGCGTGAAGTCAATTATGATTGTATCGAAGTGACGCCGCGTGTCTCGTCATTAATTCTTCAATCTTCCGATGTGGTTGTGACCTTTGTCGGACAAAGCGAACATTTGCTGGATCAGTGCCGTGAAACGTGCTATGTGATGCAACGCTATCTCAATGTTTTGGAAAAAATCAAACCGCTGTATCCCCGACAATATCAACTCATGCAAGAATCTGCCTCATTTGAAGCGGAAGTGTTGGAGGGGACCTATTCATTTCCGGCTAAGGGATGAGAGCAATTTGCTGCATTTTTTGTGCTATGAAGTGATTTTATAATAGTTTTGACATTTTTATCGTATATAATGCTTAATTAAAGGTAAACTGGAGAGCGATCAATATGTATGCCAAACTCATAAAAGTAAAGATGCTTTGGACATTATTGGTTGTAGCTTTAATACCGATGGCACTTATTTCTCTGTACAGTTATTACAATATAAAGCAACAAATTATCTCTTCGCAGCTATCGCATTTGGAAGCAATCTCCCAGCTGAAATCGCTACAGATTGAACATTTTTATAATGACATCACAAATGATCTCCATATCATTCATGCTTCACCCTATACTAAAAATTTAATTCTAAATAAATCGTCTGATTTGGCGGGAGCGAAAAAATTATTTGAACAACAACTGAGTCAATATATGTTTGATGATGAAATTAATAAAATCTATATCATAGGATTGGACGGAAATATTATTGCAAGCTCACAAAAGCGAGCCAGTGATAACGTTGCTGCCTATAATAAAATCGCATTTGAAGAAGGTAAGCGAACAATGTACTTTTCCGATATTTACCTATCGGATGTGTCATTAGGGAAAGACAAAAGGTATCTGTTTAATGCGTCTGTCCCTATTTTTGACTATGAAAATAAAGTGATCGGGGTAGTCGTCGGTGAATTTACGGCAGATGCTTTTTTTAATCAAATACAAGATTATTCAGGATTGGGAGAGAGCGGCGAAACACTGTTGGGTAAGAAATCGAAAGATAAAGTCATTTTTTTGAATCCGTTAAGGCATGATCAGAATGCTGGAATGAAAAGAAGTGCACGTATAGACGGTCATATAGGGAGACCTGCTGTTTTGGGCGCAACGGGGCACAACGGAAATGGACTATCGATTGATTATCGGGGGGTAGAAGTTCTTGCCGCATGGAAATATGTTCCGACAACCGGTTGGGGGATAGTGGCCAAAATCGATCAAACTGAAGCGTTTAAACCTTTGGAAGCCATCAGAAACAGTATTGCCCTTACGGCCCTTATATTATTGATCCTTGGTGTGAGTGTTTCGTTAAAAATGAGTGACGACATCGCAGCTCCTGTGGATAATCTGGAAGAGGAAGCGCATCGGGATGCATTGACGGGATTGCCGAACAGAATGATGTTGATGGAACTTTTGGAACAGGTTATCAATAAGGCAAAACTAAAAGATACGATTGTCGCTGTTATGTTTTTAGACCTTGACGGCTTCAAATGTGTCAATGATACCTACGGGCATGAAGTTGGAGATATATTGCTGAAAAATGTCGCTTTGAGACTTACCAATTGCATTAGACAAAGCGATACAGTAGCGAGATTGGGCGGTGATGAATTTGTCATATTACTGTGCGGTGCTCAGGATATAAAAAATATAGAAAAAATAGCGGCAAATATCATCCAAGCATTGAGTAAAGAATTTTCAATCGGAGGATCGATAGCAAGGATCGGAGTGAGTATCGGCATAAGTATTTTTCCCATAAATACAATAAATGCAGATGAAATAATCAAACAAGCGGATAAGGCGATGTACGAAGCAAAAAAATCGGGAAAAAATAATTTTAAATTCACGGATGAATTTCACAGCGTGATAATTTAAAGCATTTTGATTTGAAGCAGTAGTTGAGTACTATTCTAATGATTTGCATAAGGCAATAAATAGGATAAAATACCTCAAAAATGGGACGAAGGATAGTGTGGTGCTGCAAAGACAAATGAAATCGGTACGATTGGACGGAGTGGATACAACCCTAAAACGCTCCGAGCTTCAAGTGTATTTCCATCAAAGTTTCAATCTTTTTGAGTCATTGTTTGAACTGTTGAAAAGCGATGATGTTTATTATCTTCAATCCGAACCGACACGTCATCCGATGATTTTTTATTTTGGACATACGGCGATTTTTTATATTAATAAACTGGTGGCATCGGGTGCGTTAAAAGAGCGGATTAATCCCCATTTCGAAGAGCTGTTTGCTGTCGGTGTCGATGAAATGACGTGGGATGCCAGTAGTGATTCACTCAAATGGCCGAGTGTCGATGAGGTGAGGGGGTATCGGCAAAAAGTTCGCCTTCTTGTGGATGAGATGATTATGACGTTACCGATGAAGCTTCCAATAATGAAAGAAGATCCATTATGGGCAATATGGATGGGGATCGAGCACGAGCGTATCCACATTGAAACTTCTAGTGTTCTGCATCGTCAAATGGCGTTGGAATTTATCCTTCCTCACGAAGATTTTCTGCTGTGTCCCGTTCAGGGGGATACTCCTGAAAATGCTCTGGTCTCTTTTTCCGCATCAAAAGTGTCAATGGGGAAAGGCTCAGCGGATCAGGGGCTTTACGGGTGGGATAATGAATACGGACATGCACAGGTGAGCGTAGAAGCGTTTCAAGCCTCCCGCTATCTGGTCAGTAACGGCGAGTTTATGGATTTTGTGATGGCAAATGGATACAAAGTGAGTCGATGGTGGGATGAAGAGGGGCTTCGCTATCTCCAAATCCGTAAAGCGACGTGTCCTCCGTTTTGGATTCCGCAAGAGGAGGGCACCTATAAATACCGCTCACTCACTCACGAGATCGATATGCCCTATAATTGGCCGGTAGAGGTAAATGCCCTCGAAGCGGAAGCGTTTTGCCGCTGGAAAAGTGCTCAAGAGGGGATGGCCTATCGTCTCCCAACGGAGGCAGAGTGGAGGGTGATGGTAGAAGCGGGTGGTATAGATGAAGAGATATTTGATGATGAGCGTGCCAACATCAATCTTGCCCATTTTGCCTCTTCTGTCCCTGTAGATACGTTCGCCCACGGTGAGCTCTATGATGTCGCGGGAAATGTGTGGCAATGGACCCAAACGCAGATGGATGGATTTGATGGGTTTGTGACCCATCCGTGGTACGATGATTTTTCAGAACCGACGTTTGATGGAAGACACAACCTTATCAAAGGGGGATCATGGATATCTACCGGTAATGAGATACTCCTAGAGTCTCGTTACGCATTTCGCCGCCATTTTATCCAACATGCCGGATTTCGATACGTGGTCGGTGAGGGTGCAAACGAGAGTGATAAATACGCCAACATCGATCAGATGTATGCGCGATGGGTAAAACGGTATGGATGAGTTTCGCTTTATTGACCGCAGTGACTCAAATGCCGAAAAATATACCCTTCGGCAAAAGCTTTTTCATACCCAAGAGGTTCAGCCCCTTTGGGTCGCCGATATGGACATCGCTACCCCTGAGTGTGTTATCCACGCGGTTCAAAAGAGACTTCTTCATCCGATACTCGGGTATGAGATCATGAGCGATAGCGCCTACGAAGCGCAGATCGAGTGGGTGCGGGAGCATCACGGCTTTACGATACAACGTGAATGGCTGAGCTACTCCCCCTCGGTCGTCGCCTCGATCGGGTGTGCGATCCGTGCATTCAGTGAAGAAGGCGATGAGGTGATCGTCATGGACCCCGTCTATCCTCCGTTTTATGGCATGGTGAGGGATAATAGCCGCTCTTTGCTTCTTCATCCGTTGAAACAAGACAATACAGGAGTCTACCGTTTTAATATCGAGCGCCTTTGTACTCAAATTACACCGAAAACTAAACTGCTATTGCTCTGCTCTCCCCACAATCCGATCGGGCGGGTATGGAGCCGTGATGAGCTTTTAGCGTTGGGGGAATTGTGTTTGGAACACGGTATTGTGATTATCAGCGATGAGATTCACTCTGATATTGTTTTTGCCCCTCATGCGCATATCCCGACCGCATCATTATCTTTGGAATTGTTAAACAATACGGTGACACTGATAGGACCGGGGAAAACCTTTAATATGGCGGGATTTTCGATTTCTACCGTTTGTATCGCTTCGGATGAACTACGCGCACTCTATGAAAAAGAGGCGCATCGTGTCCACTTCGGTGATGGTGCGGCGCTCTCTCATGTAGCGTTTGAAACCGCTTACACCGAGGGTGGCGGGTGGCATAAAAAACTTTTAGCACATCTAAACGCGAATGCTCAACTCATTGAGACGTGGGTGGCAGAACACCCTGTGATTCAATGTCGAATTCCAGAAGCAACCTATTTGGCATGGCTCGATTGCAGAGCTTTAGGGTTGAGTGATCGAGAGCTACGGGAGTTTTTTGTCCAAAAAGCGGGACTTGGGCTTAGCCCGGGACTCAGCTTTGGTAAAGAGGGATCAGGGTTTATGCGGCTCAATTTTGCCGTCTCTTCATCGGTACTCATGGATGCGTTGGATCAGTTGGATAAGGCTTTGAATGATTGAAAAAATCGAGCGTTTTATCCACGAGCATCACCTCCTGTCCTTGGCGAGTATGGGGGATCGGCTATGGTGCTGTTCGATGTTTTATGCGTATGACCCGCAGAGTATCTCATTGATCGTGGCCTCAGATGAGACGAGTGAGCATATGAAAAACGTGGCTCAAAATTTCCATGTCGCCGGAACGGTAGCGCTGGAGACCAAAACGGTAGGGAAAATACAGGGGATACAGTTTGTCGGGGTAATGGATAAAGCGGAAAAAAAAGCGCATGAACTTTATTTCGAAGCGTTCCCGTATGCGCGGATTATGAACCCGACCTTATGGGTTATACGCCTCGATGCGGTCAAAATGACCGATAACACCTTGGGCTTCGGAAAAAAGGTTACTTGGAAACGGGAGTTTTAGGGGTAAAATAACTGCACGGCGCTCCGCTGGAGTTTTGAACGACCATTGAGGGGATCATCTTTGCTTTAAAGCCATACGCTTTGCACCCGTGCGGTTGATGGGCTTCCCATGTGACAAAATAGTAGATACATCGATGACAGTTAATCTTTTGCATAGGTGGAATATTAGCGTATAATTGCACAGATTAAAAAGGATAACGATGAATAAACTGCTTTCAATGTTACAGCTTCAACAACAGCTAAATGATGCCACCAACGGAATCGGATGGGAACGCGGGACGACTAAAGAGGGAAAACGGATTAATTGGCGTCGTTGTATTTATATGGAGAGCGCTGAGATGATCGATTCGTTCGGTTGGAAACATTGGAAAAGTATTGCTCAGCCGACTGATTATGCAAACCTTCAAATCGAGATTGTCGATGTGTGGCATTTTGTGATGAGTTTGGTACTCGAAGACGGTATTTACCGTGAAAATGAAACGCATGAGCAGATGGTAACTTGGATGGCTGAAACCAAAGGGTATGAAATGCTTTGTACACAAAGTGCACCTGCTTTTGCATCGGATGAAGCGTTGATGTTGAAAATCGAGACCATTATGCGACGCTCACTGGAACCGGCGATCAATGGAGATTTGGAAAAAATGGTCGATGATTTTTTCCGTCTTTCGGTGATGGGTGCGTTGAATCTCGATGAGTTGTACCGTCTTTATGTCGGAAAAAATATCCTCAACCAATTCCGTCAGGATCATGGGTACAAAGAGGGGAGCTATATCAAAATCTGGAATGGCTTAGAGGATAATGCGGTGATGAAAAGTGCGTGGGAAACGAATCCCGATATGTCACCTTCTGAGCTGTACAGTGTTCTAAAAGAATCCTATCCTTCATAAATTTCTTTATATTCACCTTTCCACCGTTTATGGCACCAGAACCAAAGTTTCGGGTGCTCTTTAATCACCCGCTCCATTGCATTGACTTGTTGGATTGTCGCTTCTAAAATTGCCTCTTCATTAATCCCCTCAACGTCGATCGGGTCTTCAAATGAAACGGTGTAATGCTTTTCATCCTCACTGATGATATAAACCCCGACGATGGGGACTTGAAATTTACTGGCTAAATGGGCTGCTGTGGAAGAGTGATAAGCGCTATGGCTGAAGAAATCACCTTTCACCCCGTATTTCGCGTTACTGGCCTGATCGATCATCAGTAAAACGGAACCGTTCTTTTTGAGGGTTTTGGCCATATGTTTGAGCGCACCGTTTTTTTCTGCCAATTCCATCCGATGGTGGGAACGTGCTTCAAACAAATAGGGATCGAACTCACGACGGCTGAACCCTTTGTAAATCGAAGCAACGGGGGTGATAAGTGAGGAGAGTGCGGCACCGCCGAGCTCCCAATTTCCAAAATGGGCAGAGACAAAAATAATCCCTCTCCCTTGCGCTAAAACAGCATCCACTTTTTCGCGATTTTTGAACGTGACAACGGAAGCGATATCTTCGGCACTGTTTCGGCGATTCTCCATGGTTTGGAGCAGATTTAGAGCAAGATTTCGATAGCAATATCGCTCAATTTCCCCTTTTTCCGTATCGCTCAGGTTGTTGTTAAAGGCAAAGGCAAGATTTTGTTGAATAACTTGATTGCGTTTTGGTGCGAGTCGATGGGCGAGCGCGGACAAAGAGGTAAATACCCCTTTTCGCCATGACCTTGGTAATGCCATCAAAAAACTGTCCAAGAGTAGAAAGAGACGATATAGGAGCATTACAACAGTTCCTTGGCTTTTTGAAGTATGATCGAGGGGTCAATCTCTCGGATCGAAAAATCGTTGCGGTTAATCTTTAAAATATTGACCGATGAGGGGGATTTGATTCCGATATTGAGTGCGGTCGGGAAAATCATCCGTTCATTCGTAGGGCCGAAGAGGGTAATGGAGGCTTTGTTCATTCCCCAAGCCATATGGGTCGGACCCGTATCGTTTCCGATCGTGAGATCGCAATGTCCGATGAAGCTAACCAGCTCACGCAGTGACATTTTTGGAGCTATGAACGCATTCGTGGAATTCGCAGCGATCCATTGGGCATCATGGTATTCTGCTTCACTCCCCCAAATCAGATGACATGGATAGGGTAAGTTCTCACAGAGGGTTAAAAAATGCTCTTTGGGGTAACATTTACTCGGCCAGGAAGCTCCGATAACGCAGGCGATGTTTTTTTCACCCTTTAGGCACTCAGGTTTACCCTGGAGGGCGAAAAGGGGCTTTTTATCCAAAATGTCGTTTTCATCGTAAGTAATCTTGAGTGCTTCCGTAATGACGAGTACATTGCGTTTGATAACATTCATCTCATAAGCGATTGCAGAGGTTGTATCGTAAAAACTTGTGGCAAATTTTTCTCGTACACTGTTGCGATCGAAGCCGTGTACCCTCCCTTGGATAAAAGAGGTCACAATGGCCGATTTTAGGAGTCCCTGCGCATCGATGATATGATCATAGGTTTGACGTGATCGAAGGTTGCGGATGGTCTCTCTAAGGAGTAAAAAACTTTTTGTTTTTTTGATCCGTTTTATGGGAACACTGATCACTTCATGGAGAAGGGGATGGTTGTTTAAAATGGGTGCAAATGCCTCTTCGATGTACCAATCGATAAGCGCATCGGGATAATGTTTATGGATGATTTGTAAGACTACTGCAGTGTTGACAATATCGCCAAGCGCGCTAAGTCGAACAATAGCGATACGGATTTGAGGTGAATTCATAAGCGTAACTATAGCGCAACTAAGCTACAATATACTCTATTTTATACACTAAATGGAACAAAGCCTCCTTTGGTTACGCATGAGAGTATGGCACTAAAGTTGCCTCAAATGAGGCACGATTTTTAAGAGGAGATTAGAGTATGGTCATACAAGATATTCAGCAATATGCAGAAATCCGCCCGAAAGCGCGAGCCTATTTTTGTTATCTGTTTCACAAAAATCTTCCCAATCATCTCCCCTCCGTTTCGGTTGAGACATTAACGGCACGTTTACTTAAAATCCGAGGTGATTTAAAAGGGCTTGAAGCAGCCTATTTGCTAGATGCCAAAGGGAATCAAGTTTCTCCTACCTATCTCAAAAATGGGAAAACAGAGGAAGATATTGGAGAAAATCGCTCAACCCGTGCCTATTATTACCGTGCGATGCATGAGCGCCGATGTACGATTACTGATCCTTATCCATCCCTTTTAAACGATGAACTTACGGTTACTGCGTCTGAACCGATTTTTGATGAGAATGGTGAAATTGTTTATGTCGCCTGTATCGATCTTCCTCTTTCGGAAGTGCTTCGTATCGCCCATCCGCTTGCTTCTGAAACGGCTGCAGGGCGATTTTTTAAAATTGTTTACGCTATTTTCTCAATCGCATTGGCGTTTGTTGCATTGCTTCTTTTTGTCAAAGGGATTGAAGGATTTTTAGCGTATGGTTTGGGTCACTATGAGAGAATCGAAATAAAAGATATTTTTGAAGCGACTATTCTCTTGACCCTTTCGTTAGCGATATTTGATTTGGTCAAAACTCTTTTTGAAGAAGAGGTTCTGGGGAGAAGCAAAAAAGATCCTGCATCCGACATTCATAAAACGATGGTGCGGTTCTTGGGTTCGATCATCATCGCCCTCTCCATTGAGGCATTGATGCTGGTTTTTAAATTTGCGATGACTGCACCGGAGATGCTCATTAATGCAATTTATATTATTGGAGGGGTAGCTATTCTTATCATCAGTTTAGCGATTTATATCCGCTTTACCCACGAAAAGGAGCGTTTATGATAGCCATTGTTGACTACAACATGGGAAATTTAGCGAGTGTTAAAAATGCATTCAATCTTCTCGGAGAAGAAGTGGTCGTTGAATCCGATCCACACAAACTTAAAAATTACGATCGGATTATTCTCCCGGGTGTCGGAGCCTTTGGGGATGCTATGGAACATCTCAAAGATCGCGGGATGGATCAGGCCGTGAGCGAATATGCACAAAGCGGCAAATATTTATTGGGCATTTGTCTGGGGATGCAGTTATTGTTTGAATCGAGTGAAGAGTTCGGTATCTCTGAGGGGCTAGGGCTGATAGAAGGTCGCGTCGTTGCTTTTGATACCAGCCGTTTTCATACACCGCTGAAAGTTCCCCACATGGGATGGAATCGGATGTTTACTCAAGAGCATCCTCTTTTTCAAGGGTTGGATGAAGCTCATTATCTTTATTTCGTTCACTCCTATCATGCATTATGTTCGAATGAAGCGGATAGTATCGGGGAATCGGTTTACGGATACCGTTTCAGTAGTGCAGTTGCTCATGATAATGTGATGGGGATACAGCCTCACCCTGAAAAAAGCCATCAAAACGGCTTGAATATTCTCAAAAATTTTATTAACCTCTAAAGGATTTTATTTTATGACTATTTTTCCGGCAATTGATCTTAAAGACGGCAAAGCGGTACGTTTGACCAAAGGGCTTATGGAGAGTGCAAAAATCTACTCCGACACACCATGGGAATTGGTGAAAACATTTGAAGAGATGGGTGCCACATGGGTTCATCTGGTCGATCTTAATGGCGCATTTGCGGGAGAACCGAAAAATTTGGATCAAATTCGTGCCATTCGCGAAAATTGTAATGTGAAACTTCAGCTCGGCGGCGGTATTCGTGATGAGGCAACCATACAACGTTATTTGGATTTGGGGATCGATCGTCTTATTTTAGGCTCTATCGCGTTGCGTGATCCCGAATTCGTTAAATCAATGGCGGCTAAATATCCTATCGTTGTCGGGATCGATGCGATCGATGGGTATGTAGCGGTTGAAGGATGGGGTGAAGTGAGCACCATGAAAGCGACCGATTTAGCCCGTGCTTTTGCGGATGCGGGTGTGGAAGCGATTATTTGCACCGATGTCGGACGGGACGGGACCCTGAGCGGGGTGAACGTTGAATTTACTCTTGAGATAGCGAGAGCTTCAGGAATACCGACGATTGCCAGCGGCGGGGTTAAAGACGGCAGTGATATTGAAGCGTTGCTTCAAAGCGGTGAAGTTGCGGGCGTGATTATTGGAAAGGCCTTTTATGAGGGGAGAATAGACCTCAAAAAATTTCTTTAAACTTACCGCAAAGATGGATAGGTTATCATTGGGATATTTATTCTGTTTAGTAAGAATTGACAAAAGGACGTACTTTGAAATTATTGGTTGTAGATGATAGTTCGACAATGCGCCGTATCATCAAAAATACACTTTCACGACTTGGTTATGAAGATGTTTTGGAAGGTGAAGACGGACTTCAGGGATGGGGTGTTCTTGATGCTAACGCTGATATAGGAATGTTGATTACCGACTGGAATATGCCAGAGATGAATGGATTGGAATTGGTTAAGAAAGTACGTGCTGATTCACGTTTCGCAGACCTTCCGATTATTATGGTTACCACAGAAGGGGGGAAAGCAGAAGTTATTACTGCCCTTAAAGCAGGGGTTAACAACTATATTGTTAAACCGTTCACTCCTCAAGTTTTGAAAGAGAAACTTGCAGCTGTTCTTGGTACTGAGGGTTAATGCAAGATCACTATTACATGTTGGTGGTGAAGCCATCATCGCATATAGAACTTTTTAGCGATTTTTTAGTTGACGTTCTTCCGGTTGGTTTTGAAGAGATTGATGAGGGATTTATCATCCGTAGCGAAGAAGACCTTGAAACGGTTATGTGGGGAATCGGGCAGTTCGCTGAAGCCCTCCAGCGGGCATTAGGTGAAGTTATTGATGTCGAAATGGAACTCAGCAAAGAGAAAAACGATGATTGGATCGCGCAATATCAGCAAGGGATTACTCCGATCGAAATAGAACCGTTTTATATCCATCCAACATGGGAAGAGCCTCGTGAGGGGATGTTGAACATCGCAATCGATCCGGCTTTGGCATTTGGAACCGGTCATCACCCGACTACCGCTTCGTGCCTGCGAGGAGTTGCTAAATACGTCAAAGAAGGCGATATCGTTATGGATGTCGGATGCGGCAGCGGGATTTTAGCGATTGCGGCGATTAAAAAAGGTGCCGTTGTCGATGCGTGTGATACCGATCCTTTATCCGTTGAAAATGCCATCGTCAATGCCGAACAAAACTCTATTGCTTACCGCCGTTTGTGGGAAGGTCCAGTCCAAGAGAGTGATGAAAAATATGATGTTATAATCGCTAATATCGTTGCAGATGTCCTCGTTTTTATTGCGAGTGATCTTAAAAAACGGTTACGCGAAGGGGGAGTTTTGATTCTCTCAGGGATAATGGACAAATATGAAGATAAAGTTTTACGTGCATACAAAAGCTTTGATTTGACAGAGCGTCTTGTGGAAAACGAATGGGTAACGCTTGTCGTAACCCAAAAAGGAAATGAATAATATGGCTCAAAACGAATCGAATCCGAATCCCGATAAAAACGGTAATTTTTTTAACAAAAATCCTTTAATCACTTTTGCTATTTTTTCAATTGCGGTTATTATCCTTTTTAAAGCGGTTATTGGGGATGAAAATGAATTGGCCGGGAAAATTAACGGTCAAAACGTTACCCGTACTCAAGAGATAAGTTATGCTGATCTCAAACGTCTTATCCAAGACAAACAAGTTGAGAAAGTATCGATCGGACAAACCTATATCCGAGCTATCGGCAGTGACGGAGAAGGAAAAGTCGCCTATACGACCCGTATTGTCGGGCCGGATACGACGCTTATTCCGCTTCTTGATGAAAAACAGATCAACTATGTCGGATTTTCGGAGAGCAATTGGTTTACCGAGATGTTCGGATGGTTATTCCCCTTTTTAATCATCATTGCTATTTGGATGTTTTTTGCGGGACGAATGCAAAAGAGCATGGGTGGCGGCATTTTGGGTATGGGTAATTCCAAAAAATTGATTAATTCTGAAAAGCCTAAAACCAAATTTGATGATGTTGCGGGCGCTCAAGAAGCAAAAGAAGAGGTGTTGGAAATCGTTGATTTCTTGAAGTCACCGGATCGCTACGTTGAGCTCGGAGCTAAAATCCCTAAAGGGGTATTGCTCGTCGGTAGTCCGGGTACGGGTAAAACATTATTGGCCAAAGCGGTAGCGGGAGAAGCGGAAGTACCGTTTTTCTCTGTATCGGGATCAAGCTTTATCGAAATGTTTGTGGGTGTCGGTGCGGCGCGTGTTCGTGATTTGTTTGAACAGGCGAAAAAAGATGCGCCCTCTATTATCTTTATCGATGAGATTGATGCCATCGGTAAAAGCCGTGCGGCCGGAGGAATGATGGGGGGAAATGATGAGCGTGAACAAACCCTCAATCAACTTCTTGCCGAGATGGACGGTTTTGGAACCGATACACCGATCATTATTTTAGCGGCTACGAACCGTCCTGAGATTCTCGACCCTGCATTGCTGCGTCCGGGTCGATTTGACCGACAGGTTTTGGTCGATAAACCCGATTTCCAAGGGCGTATTGATATCCTCAATGTCCATGCAAAAGGGGTTAAGCAAGACGCCGATGTCGATCTCGAAGAGATTGCCCGGTTAACCGCAGGTCTTGCCGGAGCTGATTTAGCCAATATCATCAATGAAGCGGCATTGTTAGCCGGACGTAAAAGCCAAAAAACGGTACGTCAAGCCGATATGCGTGAAGCGGTAGAACGTGCGATTGCAGGACTGTCGAAAAAGAGCCGCCGTATTGATGAAAAAGAGAAACGTATCGTTGCTTATCATGAAAGCGGACATGCGTTGCTGGCTGAGACGACGAGAGGAGCCAAAAAGGTTTCTAAAGTTTCGATCGTCCCTCGTGGTTTAGCGGCATTAGGCTATACGCTCAATACTCCGGAAGAGAACAAATATCTCATGCAACGTCATGAACTAATCGCTGAAATCGACGTATTGCTCGGAGGACGTGCGGCAGAAGAGGTCTTTATCGGTGAAATCTCTACGGGTGCTGCAAACGATTTGGAGCGTGCTACGGACATTCTCAAAGCAATGGTACAGATGTACGGTATGAGCGATGTTGCAGGATTGATGGTATTAGAACGTCAACGCAGTACTTTCTTGGGCGGCGGAATGACTCAGGCCAAAGAATACAGTGATAAAATGGCTGAAGAGATGGATAACTTCATCAAAACAACATTGGCTGAGCGTTACATTGCGGTCAAAAATCGCTTGGAAGAGTATCATGATGCCATCGAGAAAATCGTGGAACTTTTGTATGCAAAAGAGAATATTAGCGGTGATCAAGTTCGTGCAATAATTGAAACTTTTGAAATCGAGCATAATGTCGAAACGAAACTCGAACCGCGTAAAGAGATACCTTCGAGTAAAAAAATTGTTATTGACGAATAAGGAGTACTAGATGAGCGTTCAAACCGATACCTTTATCCTCTCAAGCCGAGGTTGGCTACTTACCGGCGTAATTGGCGCTCTTTTTTTATTCTTTACGATGACTGCTTTACACTTGTTCCAATTTATTACCGGGGGCTTACTGCTTGCAGTCTTGGTAATTTTTCGTAATCCTGAGCGCAATACGTCTGAAACAGAACAAGACAGTGTTATCAGCAGCGTTGATGGTATTGTGCTATCGATTGAAGAGACAATTGTTGATGAGCAAAAGATGACGAAAGTAACCATTATGAATTCGTTGTGGGACGTCTCGATGCTTCGTGCTCCGTTTGATGGTGTGGTGGAAGGTTTTAAGATTCGTCACGGTGCTTCTTTACCGCTTTATAATCCCCTTTCCGATACGCTGAATGAAAAAGCGGTCATCTCATTTCGATCCACAAAAGGGGACGAAATCTATATTGAGCATCTTAGTGAGCAAAGCTGTTTCCCTATCGGGATTGAGTTGGAAAAAAGCCAAAAATTCAAAGAGGGTGCTCGTTATGGTTTTTTAGCCAAAGGGCGCAGCGTTATTTATCTTCCTGAAAATACCCGTATCTCGGTGAATGCCGGTACTTCTGTTCGAGCCGGTGAGAGTGTTATCGGATATCTAAACGCCGCGTAATCCGATGCGCCAAGCTCCTCCGCCCATCGCCTATCTTCTCCCGAATCTTTTTACCGCTGCTTCTATTTTTACCGGATTTTATGCGATTGCATTAGGGCTTGAAGGCTCTTTTGTTTCTGCCGCCTGGTTTATCTTTTTAGCGTTGATTTTTGACGGTCTAGACGGACGTGTAGCGAGAATGACGAATACGGCAAGCCATTTCGGTGTCGAATTTGATTCGTTGGCGGATATTGTCGCATTTGGGGTTGCCCCTGCATTGCTCCTTTACTTGTACGTTGGTGAGAGTTATGGAAGAACAGGGATAGTTGTCAGTGCACTGTTTATTATTTTCGGTGCGGTGCGTCTTGCCCGATTTAACGTAACAACCTCACGAATTGAACCGAGTGTTTTTATCGGTCTTCCGATCCCGACAGCTGCCATTATGATTTCTATTGCTGTTATATTATTAGAACAATACCCTGCTTTTGTTGGATTGAAAGTTTTTACTCTGCCGTTAGCTGTTGTTTTATCGATTTTGATGGTGAGTAATATCCGCTATCCCAGCTTTAAAAAAATGAATTTTAAAACATTTCATTTCATGCGCTTTCTTGTAGGTTTGATTGTTGTCGCTTTGGGGGTATTTATCTATCCGATTGAGGCTTTGGCAATATTAGCGGCAGGGTATTTGATGTATGGCCCGCTGCGCGCCTCTTTTTATCTGCTAAGACGTCTTATTTACAGAGGGTGATATTTAAGGGGCTCATTTGCGAGTTTTTCGGTATCAATCCCAAAATCAAAATAGCGAGAGACAAATCCCGTATTTCCCATTTTACTGAGATGGACGATTGCTCCGGGGTTGTTTCGGATTTGCATGTATAAAATTGAGAGGGCATAGCGGCTCTCTAAATAGGCAGGATTTTTCATTTTAGCGAGTTCCAGAAGGGTGATCGCATTTTCATAATGTTCTGCTCCGATAGAAGCACATGCACCCATAAAGAAAATATGTTCATCGCGGATTTTATGGGTATCGATTAACTGATTGTACAGGGTGTAAGATTTTTCAAAATCTTGATTGTAGAAATAGGCTTGAGCAAGGGCTTCTATAATATCAACCGTATGATCGGTCGTGGTTTGAAGTTTATCTTCAAGGCGTTGAATAAGAGGGGTTAGTTGACCGGTCATGGCGGCCATAAGAACAGCTTTGTCACGGGTTATTTGCGGGCCGAAATAGAGATCATCATAACGAAATGACTGCTTTTTTAGATAGTTCATTGCCGATGATGCGAATGCTTTTGGTTTTTGTTCTTTAAAATGGGTATCGATTACCATAAGGTGAGGGAGAATATCATGCGGTTGGAGAATAGCTAGCCGTTTGGCATCCTTACGGGCAATATCGTCTCTTCCGACTTCGGGTGCGATTGCGATTTGAAGCGCAAGATAAAGAGGGCGTTCTTTATAGGTGTTCTCTAGCCATTTACCGGCTCCTTGGAAATTATTCTGGGTAATTTCGAGCATGGTACGATAGAGTGTAAACTCTTCCTTTTCCGGTTCTTGTGCCAGATTATCTTTCAGGATAGCAATGAGCTTTGGATTGCTTTTTCCGATCATTTCTGCACTCATAATTGCAAAAAGACCGGACATATAATTGTTTGCATCGAGATGATAAGAACGTAGAAAGTGCTCATACGCTTTTGCATTATTACCAAGCTGTGCATAGGTTAAAGCCAAATTGTAGTGTAAAATCGAGTGCTGAGGATTACGTTTTAAGAGTTCTTGAAGTTGTTCATTGGAGTCACGAAGACGAGAACTGAGCGCTTTTTGGATTGCAAGGGCAATGCCGTAATCGACGCTCGAAGCACGGCTGCTTTTTTGGAGGTACTCTTTGGCACTGCTAATGTCATCGATATAAATATTGGCATTCCCTTTACGGATATAGTTGATGGTTTGATCTGCATTGTATATTTTATAAGGGGCAAAATAAAAGAGATTTTGATAGATTTTAGCGCGATTACTCTGTGTGCGATCGCGATAAAAGTGCTGAATATCGTCGGGATTAAAGAGAGATGATTTTAGGAATACATGGAGGGGATAAGGGGTATAAACCTCTTTAGGGTAGGTATCGGTAGTTTGTCTGATCAAGTTCCCGGCACTTTCATGTTGACCGGATTTTAGATAAACAAAGGACAAAGCAAGCTGTTCTTGAATCGGCTTATTGCTCTGAATAATCGCATCACTCAAATATTTTTGAGCCGAGGCTAAATCACCGATATTGGCATACATAAGCCCTAAAGAAAAAGAGTCATCTTCTTCAAATGAATTTCTTACGGAATTGATCGCATCTTCAAAACTTCCAAAAAGAGCATTGATCTTAGCGCGTAATTTGTTTTGTGTCCCGATATATTCATCGGTCGTCGGATGTTTTAGAGAACTCAGTGCTTCGAGGTAATTGCCTTTGTAATAGTTGATAAGAGAATAATAATACGAATACATCGGCGAATTGCTCTCTTGCGGGAGATACGTTTGTGCCATATTGATGTAGGTATTGAAATCAGATTCTTGTTTTAGATAGAGACAACATACTGCGGCATTGATCGCACTGACACATCGGTTTTCACCGTTCTCAATCGAGCGTTTGAAATTTTCCAGAGCCCCTTCAAATTCCCCCTCTTTGAGTTGGACAACACCGAGATTGTATTGGGAGATAGCTTCGGAATAAAGGGCGATTTTTTCATACAGTTTGAGTGCTTCATTTTGATTGCCGTTGGCGTAGAGATAGTTAGCCCGTTCAATCATATTTTCAAGTTCACTGGGTTCCATAAGAGGTTCTTCTTCCGGAATATGTCCGGCAATAGGCTTTTCGAGAGTGGCATTGGTATCCTCCGAATGTCCGGAGAAGACAAAAACCAATCCCCCCCCGATTGAGAGGAGGAGAACTAGAGCACCTGCGGCAATAATGATAAGCTTTTTATTTTTTAAAAAACTTGGTTTTTCATCCGAAGGTGTTTCAGACGCATCAGACGTTTTTTCGACGCCGGCAGCATCCGATTCTTCGATGATGATTATCTCTTCTTGCTCTTCAGCCATAGCCTCTCTTTGTTTCGGTTAGAGATATTTTTGGAGTACAGCAGGGATGATGATACTGCCGTCTTCTTGTTGGAAATTTTCCATGATAGCTATCATCGTCCGTCCGACCGCTAAACTTGAACCGTTGAGGGTATGGGCGAGGATATTTTTCCCCTCTTCTTTGTAGCGGATCTTCGCACGGCGGGCTTGGAAGTCCCGTGTGTTGGAAACAGAGCTGATTTCACGGTAGGTATTTTGTCCCGGAAGCCATACTTCGAGATCCACGGTACGCGCCGCACCGAAACCGAGATCACCGGTACAGAGGGTAACGAGACGGTGAGGAAGACCGAGCGCCGCGAGAAGATCAGAGGCACACGCCACCATCTCTTCAAACACCGCGTCACTTTGATCGGCGCGGGTGATGGAGACAAGTTCGACTTTGTGAAACTGATGCTGACGGATCATCCCACGCACGTCGCGTCCGCCGCTTCCCGCTTCTTTACGGAAACATGAGGTGTATCCCGTCATTTTGATTGGCAACTCGGCACCGTTTAGGATTTCGTCTTGGTAGAGGTTGGTGAGAGGTACTTCCGCCGTCGGGATCAAATACAACTCTTCATCCTCGACTTTGAACAAATCATCTTCGAATTTCGGAAGCTGACCCGTCCCCTCCAACGCACGGCGATTCACGAGCATCGGAACGCTGTACTCTTCAAATCCGCGCTCGCGGTTGAAATCGAGCATAAAGTTGATAAGGGCACGCTCTAAACGGGCACCCATCCCCCCAACAACGCTGAAACGGCTTTTGGCGAGTTTGACACCTTTCTCGAAATCGATCCAGCCGTTAGCTTCGGCGAGTTCCCAGTGCTCTTTTGGGGTAAAGGTAAAGGTCGGAGGAGTGAGTACTTTGCGAATTTCGATATTATCGTTTTCGTCTTCACCGTCGGGAACATCCGCATCGGGGATATTCGGGACGCGCATGATGATCGCATCGAGAGCTTCTTCGGCGGAGCGTTGCGTATCGAGAAGATCGTTAAGGGTTACTTTGTTCGCATCGACTTCGATTTTCAACTCGTCGGTGCTTTTTCCCTCTTTTTTGTATTGACCGAAAAGGCGGCTCAATTCGTTTTGTTTGGCTTGCAGCGTTTCGTAAGCGAGTTTGGCACTTTTGAGGGTTTCGTTAGCGGATTTGAGTTCAGCAATTATTTCAGATGATACTTTTTTGCGCATCAGCGCTGTTGCGGTTTCGTCAAAATTTTTCTGGAGAAGTTTTACATCGATCATAAAGGGTCATTCCTGCGATTAAATAATGATCGATTATAGCCAAAAGAGGCTGAAATTAGGTCAAAATCATACTCTAGCTACCTCCGTTCGCCCTGAGCCTGTCGAAGGGTGAGTTCATGGTTCGACAAGCTCACCACGAACGGAAAAAATATTGCATAAATTGACTAGGAATAGCTATGATTAGTTGTAAAATAACTAAATTTAATGAGATTAAGGTGAAAAATGCAAGTTCTTATAGTACCAAAAGAGGTGATATGGGCAACAAGGCTTTTGTGGTTAAGTGTCATTATCCCTTTAATATTGATATTTATCGTAGCTGGAATGTACGGGACAGAAAGTTTCTTTATTCTTGATATTATTTATGCTATTGGGCGTAAAATAGTAACAATTTTAACTGGGCTATTTTTGATTTTTGGAATAAATTATTTTTTATTGAAAGGGAATAAATGGGCGATGTGGTTAGTAGTCATCATATTTGGTTTCACAGCTTTTATGAATACAATTACAATAACCGCCTATTTTGCAGAAAATAGTGCAATATTGGAGAGAATAATCTATCTGCTCAAGATAGTCTTTTATATTCCAATTATATATTTACTTCTAAAGCAGAGGGCTTTTTTTAAATAAGATTTCTAATATGACAATATCTTGACAAAATTAGTTTTATCCGATATTATGACAACATATTGACAAAATAAGGAGTTTGCGATGCAAGCCATGTTTTATTCTGCGGCACGTAATAATCTGCGAAGTATGATTGACAGCGTGTGCAACGACTGTGAAGAGTACATCATCACGACCAAAGATAACCAAAGCGCCGTGTTGATCTCCTATGAAGAGTATGCGTCGATGAAAGAGACGATGTATCTGCTCTCGTCTAAAACAAATCGTGATCGTTTGATGGATTCAATCGAAGAGATCGAAAAAGGGGAATTCACCATTCGAGAGATAGCGAGTTGATGATCGCGTTTTCGACAAAGGGATGGGAAGACTATCTCTATTGGCAACACAACGACAAAAAGATTCTAAAGAGGATCAATACACTCTTAGAAGACATCCGCCGAAATCCTGATGAGGGGTTGGGAAAACCTGAGCGGTTGAAAGAGAATTTATCGGGGTATCTGTCCCGACGGATTACCGCTGAACATCGCCTCATCTATACGATCAAAAATGATCTTATTATTGTGGCGCAGTGTCGGTATCATTATTAAGATTTATCGTTTCGGTTGCAGCAGTATTTAGTAATTGTTTGAAGGGTTCTAACTCATCTTTCGGGAGTGAAACATATTCACCGTTTTCCACCGCGTTTACGATGGCTAGCTCTTCATCGGTATCGATTATTTTAGTAGTCATCGCTTACTCCTTAGATGGGGATGGATCCCGTATCAAGTACGGGATGACGGGAATGACGAGCGAGTGAAAGAATCTGAAATTAACTCAAAATCGCCTTGGCTAACTCGAACTGATTGGCGGTCATGATATGAATTTTCGGATGGAGGGCCTTGAGCTCTTCGAAAAGGGTTTTACTCAGCTCAAATCCGACGCGATACTCCTCCTCAGGGCTGATAAGGGATGCGGCTTCGAGGGCTTCGACCCATGCAATCGGAACATAAATTCCCGGGACATTTTCATCCAAAAAGCGGGCGGTACGGAGTTTGGTAATCGGGAAATAGCCCAAAACCAGTACACAAGAGCCATTATTTTCACGGTTGGCTTCGCTCATCATATCCAGCAGTTTTTTAGCATTTTCGAGATCATAAACGGGTTGAGAGATGATACTGATTGCTCCGTGAGCCACTTTTTTGGTCATTTTTTTCTGTAATGTCGCGGCGCTTTTGGCATACGCATCAATGACCGCAAATGGGAAAATTTCCTGCACAGGTGCGATCAGTTTTTGCTCCGCCAAATCGGTTCCGTTGTTTAGTGTCGTGATAATATCGAGGAGGAGTTTGCTGTTCCCCTCGAATACCCCTTTGGCATGAGGCTGATCGGAATAGTGGGCGCTGTCACCTGTGAGGGCGAGGATCGCTCGTACATTGGCTTCGTTGGCACCGAGGAGATCGGATTGGAGTGCGATACGGTTACGGTCGCGCATACTCATCGTCGCTAACGTCGGGAGTCCGAAGCGGTCTTGGAGTTTCATCGCGGCGAAGAGGGCGTTGTATTTGAGTTTGGCGAGAGGATTGTCAGTCGTGCTGAATCCGTCGACGAGTTTATCAAGACCTAATGCCGCGATTTTTTCAATCGTCGGCGCAAACTGGGCAGAGCGAGAGGGGGTGGTCTCTAGGGTGATATAGGTTCCGTGACGGAGTTTATGAATAAATGATTCGAACAAAAGCTACCCTTGGATATAATTGCGTCATTATAACAAAATGTGGGAAATCTATTTTGATAAAATTAGCAGTATTTGATTTTGATTCAACTCTAATGGATGGGGAGACAATCGATTTTTTCGCGGAAGCGCTCGGAATCGGTGCGCAGGTGAGTGCGATCACCGAGAGGGCGATGAATGGGGAACTCGATTTTTTCGAGTCTTTACAACAACGTGTTACTCTTTTAAAAGGGCTTGAGTTTGGTTTGGTCGAAGAGATTTGCCAAAACTTGCCATACATGAACGGTGCGGTGGAGACGATTGCGGCATTGAAAGAACGGGGAATTAAAGTGGTCTGCTTCAGCGGCGGATTTCGCACGGCGACCTCGTATGCGAAAGATATCCTCGGATACGATGCCGATTTCTCGAATGTGCTTCATGCAAAAGAGGGAAAACTCACGGGGCTTGTCGGCGGCGATATGATGTTCGATTTCTCGAAAGGGGATATGCTGTTGCGTCTGCAAGGACTGTTTGGTATCTCTGAAGAAGAGACGATGGTAGTCGGAGACGGAGCAAATGATCGATCGATGTTTGCTCATGCCGGAACCCGTGTCGCTTTTTGCGCGAAAGAGATTCTTAAAAAAGAGGCAAACGTTATTGTAGATACGAAAGACCTCACACAGATTATTACAAAGGTGTTTTAATGTTAGAAAATTCATTGTGGCTTCGCTACAACCCGACGAAAACCATTCGCGAAGTATTGGCACGGCTTTATGAGTGCAGTGCGGTAGAGATCGGTGATGATGAGCGTGAATTATACGCATCTCTCAAGCGGCATTTGACGAAAAAAGAGTTTCGTATGGTTATGATGAACGAAGCGGGACTCTCTCCGCAAGAGATTGGTGCAGAAGTAGGCCTTGAGGGTGAAGAACTCACCAAGGCACAATACAAGGCATATCGTAAAGTTCGTCAAGATAAAATTCGTTTAGAAGTTCGTGCGAGCAAAGCAAAAGAAGTCGTTGAAGAAGCTATAGATTAATAGACCCTTCATCAAACTTAAGATAGTATTATTAGATTTTTAAATAGTAAGGAAACAGTATAGGATGAAGTCAGTTTCATTTTTTCTTTCAATGGTTGTATTTGCAGGAATCAGCTCGACTACATTGTCAGCAGATGTCGCAAGCGGACAAAAGTGGTACACTAAAGGGTGTAAAAGTTGTCATGGTAACGGTACTAAAGGTGCTGCGATGCATACGCAAGACGAGTGGGATGAGCTTTTTGCGGACGGCGGGGCCGGAATGATCAAAAAACATGCCGGAACCCCAGCAGAACCGTATTTTAATAGTGATAATTTTAAAAGTAAGTCAAAAGATATCCGAGATTTCTTGTTTGAATACGGTTCAGATTCAGGCAACGTCCCTTCTTGCGGCTAATGCAATAATACCTCTTTCGGAGGTATTTCCTCTTTTGTTAAAAATCTTCAATCGTTTTAATTTCTATTACCCCATATGCCGGTTCTTCGTACGGATGGACTTCTTTTAATCGTTTCAATACCTCTTTGATTTTGTGGCATTCGCAGATCATCTCAATTTTTATCTCTTCAACTTTTTCCAGTGTATCGAGTGATCCCACAAAAGGGTTTGAGTGTTCAAGCGGTCTAAATTGTCCTATTCCACTACTCTCCCAACTGCATTGATCATACTTTTCATAGTGACCGGCACCGGCCTCAAAAAGGGCACTTTTTATTTTTTCAGAAGCACTGAGGGGAACATACACAAAAAGGTGGTAAAGCATTTGATCTCCTCTATTAGATTTGGATTAAAGATGCGTATCAATTATATCTTTAATCCTCATATGCGCCCTTTAAGCTACAATTAACCCGAATTAAAGGGATGAGCATGAAAATAGTAATATGCGGAATAAGTGGTTTTGTCGGAAGTGCATTGAAGCGTTTTTTTGAAGAGCGAGGGGATGTTGTGATCTCTTTGAGTATACGCAGTGGCTTTGGAGTTGAATCGATTGCTCAAAGGTTAAATGGATGCGATGTTTTGATTAATCTTGCCGGTGCTAATATTTTGGGACGATGGAGTAAAAGCTATAAAGCGTTTTTACGTCAAAGCCGTTTGGAAACGACCGATAAGATTGTGGCTGCATTAACCCTCTGCGATGAACCTCCTCATATTCTTTTGAATGCCTCTGCCGTAGGTATTTATGATGCGTATCATCAGCATGATGAGTTTTCCCGCCATTTTGGAGACGATTTTTTAGCTGCCTTGGTTCAAGATTGGGAGCATGCGGCAAATCGTGCCCAATCCGAGCTTACCCGTGTGTGTACAATGCGCTTTGGTGTGGTATACGGTAAAGGCGGTGGTGCGATGGCTAAAATGCTACCACCCTTCAAACTCGGTTTTGGGGGGAAAATGGGTGACGGATTTCAGATGATTTCCTGGATTCATTTGGAAGATTTGGTACGTGCGGCTGCATTTTTAATCGATCATTCTGAGATTCGAGGTGCACTGAATTTTACCTCTCCTGAACCGATCACGAACTTGGAGCAGACCAAAGCAATGGGGCGTATTTTAGATCGCCCTACATTTTTTGATCTCCCGGACTGGATGGTGAAACTTGCATTCGGTGAAGGTTCTATCGCGATGCTCGAATCCAAAGAGGTTTATCCGAGAATCTTACAAGAAGCAGGGTTCGAGTTTCGTTACCCTACATTTGACAGTGCGATGGAAGAAATTGCTCACGGCCAAGTTTGAGAAGTTCTTCATCAAGACGGTAAGGATGCAATGCCACCTCGTCGATGGTTTTAACGTTAAAATGGCTTTTCGTGTAACAGATAACGGAGTGACTTTTCCCCTCTAACAAAGCATCTATGGCATACGTTACGAACTTATAGGCCATTAATCGGTCGTATACGCTGGGATTTCCTCCTCTTTGGATATGTCCTAAGACGGAAACACGTGATTCAAATCCAAGCTCGCTCTCAAACCACTCGGCCACTTCAGTACTGTTGAGTGCTTCAGAGACGACCGCGATAAAATAGTCACGCCCTTTAGTGATTTGGGATTGAAAACACCCCTTGTACTCATGTATATCCATCGGTATCTCAGGAATTAAACACACCTCGGCACCTGATGTGATAGCAGAGACAAGTGCGAGATAACCGCAATTGCGGCCCATCGTCTCAATCACAAATGCCCGCCGAAACGAGGATGCGGTATCGCGTATCTGATCGATGGCATCTTTGATCACACCCAATGCCGTGTCTACTCCCAGACAATAGTCGGTACCGTTGATGTCATTATCAATCGTAGAGGGGATGCCGCAAAAGGCGATCCCGCTCTCATAATAAAACCGCTCCATTCCGCGAAAGCTTCCATCTCCCCCCAATACAATGAGTCTGTCTATCTCCAACGCTTTTAAATTCTCAGCAGCGATAGCGCGAAAAGAGG